>JBAUVS010000153.1:0-2101 GCA_049583345.1 Woeseiaceae bacterium | reverse complement strand
GCGGACTCAGGCTGCGCGATATCGCCGACGTCGAGCTGCGCTCTCCCGAGAGGAACTACGGCCGGCACCTCGACCGTTCTTACGCGGTCGGTGTAGCGATCAGCAAGGCGACGGGCGCGAACGTGGTCGACGTCACCGACCGCGTCATGGCGGAAGTGAATAGGATCGGCCAGCTGCCGCAGATGCAGGGCATCAGCATCTTCTCGCTGGACAACCAGGGCGAGAGCGTCAGGGACTCGCTGTCGGATCTCCTGAGCGCCGGCCTGGTCGGCGGCCTGCTGGCCATCGTCGTCCTGTATCTGTTCCTCCGGCAGATTTCGACCACACTCATCGTCACGGCAGCGGTGCCGTTCTCTATCCTGATCACGCTCGGCGCACTCTATTTTGCCGGGCTCACCCTGAACATCCTGTCGATGATGGGCCTGATGCTCGCGGTCGGGATGCTCGTCGACAACGCGGTCGTCGTGACCGAGAGTATCTTCCGGCATCGCGCCGAGGACGGGGACCATCCGCTCGACGCCACGATCAGGGGCGTGAAAGAAGTCGGCCTCGCGGTCATAGCCGGCACCGCCACCACGATCATCGTGTTCGCCCCGATCATCTTCGGCACCAAGGCCGATATCACGATATTCCTGACCCACGTCGCGACGACGATCATCGTGGCCCTGCTGGCCTCGCTGCTCATCGCGCAGACGCTCGTGCCGATGCTGGCGGCACGCGTCGCCGTACCGCCACAGCCGAAACCGGGCGGTCTGATGAAGCGCCTGACCCGCCGCTACGAGAAGAGCCTGCGCTGGATCCTCCGCCATCTCTGGTGGACGGCGCTCGGCATCGTGCTGGTATGCGTTACCGGGGTCCTGCCGCTCGTACTCCACCTGGTGAAATTCGATGCCTTCCCGCAGGATGTCGGGCGCAGGCTGTATCTCTCCTACCATATCGAGGGAGAACATCCCCTCGACCAGATGGAAGCCGCCGTCGACCGCATCGAGAACTACCTGTTCTCGCACAAGGAAGAATTCAACATCCGGTCGGTGTACAGCTATTACGACCTCGAGCAGGCGCAGTCCACCCTGCTGCTGACCGACGACGACAAGGCAACGCTGTCGACGACCGAGGTCATTGCCAGGGTCGAGAAGGACATGCCCAAGCTGGCGATCGGCAAGCCGAGCTTCGAATTCGATCAGCAGGGCGGCGGCGAGGGCTTCAGCCTGCAGATCTCCGGTGATTCGACCAGCGTGCTGAACGAACTCGGCACGGACATCGCCCGTGCCCTGTCGTCGATCGATGGACTCAGGGATCTGCGCAGCGATGCCCAGAACGGCGGCAAAGAGGTGCGCGTCGTGATCGATCGGGCACGCGCGGCGGCCGTCGGCCTGACGACGCAGGACGTCGCGGACACGGTGGCGATCGCGATGCGCGGCGAAGACCTGCGGGAATTCCGCGGCGAATCGGGCGAAGTCTCGGTGCGCCTGGCCTTCCGCGACGACGAAAAGCAGAGCGTCGAACAGCTCGCGAGCCTGCCCATCTTCACGCCGGACGGCGACAGCATCACACTCGGCAACGTGGCGCGCCTGCACGTCGCCAATGCGCCGGATGCGATCCGCAGGACGGATCGCCAGACCTCGGTCGTCATCAGGGGCAATATCGACAAGGACTCCAGCATGGAGGCCGTGAGGCCGAAGGTCGAACAGCTCATGAAACAGATCGAACTACCGCCCGGCTACAGCTGGAAGTTCGGCGAGGGTTTCGAACGCCAGGACGAGACGCAGCAGATGATGTTCACGAATATCGTGCTCGGCGTCGCCTGCATCTTCCTCGTGATGGCGGCCCTGTTCGAGTCGCTGCTGTTCCCCTTCTCGATCATCCTCGGCTCGATCGTGTTCTCTATCTTCGGCGTGTTCCTGTTCTTCGCCGCGACCGGCACGACGTTCTCGTTCATGGCCTCCATCGGCATCATGATCCTGATCGGCGTGGTCGTGAACAACGGCATCGTGCTGATCGATCACGTCAACAATCTCCGGCAAAACGGGACGCCGCGTAACGAGGCGATCGCCATAGCCGGCCGTGACCGGCTGCGGCCAATCCTGATGACCGTCGCGAC
>JBAUVS010000152.1:0-18426 GCA_049583345.1 Woeseiaceae bacterium | reverse complement strand
GCCCGCCGCATCCGCGATCCCGGCCGCCAGTGAGCGCACGGCGCTGAATGCCCGGTGCCGGCCCGCAATATTGCCGAGCAACACCAGCGCACCGTGCGCCTGCTTCAGGGTCTCGACGATGGGCTCGACGTCGTCGCCGGACAGCAGTTCGACGAGGCCCGCACCCGACAGGTAACGATCGACGTCGAAGAAGTATTCGTAACGCTCGCTGTTGGCGAAGCTCACCTTCGCACCGGCCAGCGCGGCCTTGCGGATCCGGTGGGCGATGATCGGTGCTTCGCTGCGGAGGTTGGAGCCGATGACGAAGATCGCGCCGCGTGTCTCGAGGTCGGCGATCTCGCAGCCGAGCCACGGGATCGGGGGATCGTTGTCCTGGTCGGCGAAATCGCGCCGCTCGATGCGGTGGTCGATGTTCGCGGTGCCCAGGTGCGCCGCGATGCGATTCAGCAGGTACGCCTCTTCGAGGGTCGCACGGGGCGATGCGAGCAGGCCGACCCGGTCTGCCTTGGCCTCGCGCAGCCGCGTGGCGGCGATCTCGAGCGCCTCTTCCCAGCCAATGTCGCGCCAGTTGCCGTCCTCGCGGATCCTCGGCACGCGCAGGCGGTCGCCGGAGTAGACGCCCTCGTAGCTGAAGCGGTCGCGGTCCGCCAGCCAGGTCTCGTTGATGGCCTCGTTTTCCCGCGGCACGATGCGCTTGACTGTGCCGCGCAACACGTGCGCGTTCAAGTTCGAGCCGGCGCAATCGTGCGGCGACACGGCCGGCCGCTGCAGCATCTCCCAGGCACGCGCGCTGTACCGGTACGGCTTGTTGTTGAGCGCGCCGACGGGACACAGGTCGATGATGTTCGCGGACAACTCGTGATCGATACTCTGCGCGACGTAGGTGCCGATCTTCATGTCCTCGCCGCGCCCGGTCGCGCCCATCTGCGGGAAGCCCTGGATCTCCTCGCCGAAGCGCACGCAGCGCGTGCAATGGATACAGCGCGTCATGTCGGTGGAGATCAGCGGGCCGAGGTCCTTGTCCTTCACGACGCGCTTGCGTTCCGTGAAGCGCGAGACGTCGCGGCCGAAACCCATCGCGAGATCCTGCAATTCGCATTCGCCGCCCTGATCGCAGATCGGGCAATCCAGCGGGTGATTGATCAGCAGGAACTCCATGGTCGCCTTCTGCGCGGCGATGGCCTTCGGCGATCGGGTGAAAATCTTCATGCCCTCGCTGACCGGCGTCGCGCAGGCCGGCAGCGGCTTCGGCGCCTTCTCGACCTCGATCAGGCACATGCGGCAATTCGCCGCGACGCTGAGTTTCTCGTGGTAACAGAAGCGCGGGATGTAGGCGCCGATCCGGTCGGTCACCTGCATGACCATCTGACCCTTGCGGGCCTCGACGGGCTTGCCGTCCACCTCGATGTTGACGATGTCGTCGCTCATAGCGCCTATGCCGCCGCCTCGCCCGGATCGTCGACGATGCTGCGGCCGCGATGGCGGACCATGTACTCGAACTCTTCGCGGAACCGCTTCAGGAAGCTCTGTACCGGCCAGGCGGCGGCGTCGCCCAGCGCACAGATCGTGTGGCCCTCGATGCGGTTGGCGACCGCGACCAGCCGGTCGAGGTCCGCCTCGGTGCCCTGCCCGTCGACGATGCGCGTCAGCATGCGGTACAGCCAGCCCGTGCCTTCGCGGCACGGCGTGCACTGCCCGCAAGACTCGGACATGTAAAAGCGCGAGATGCGCCGGAGCATGCGGACCATGCAGGTGGTCTCGTCCATGACGACGACCGCGCCGGTGCCGAAGGACGAGCCGACCTTCTGCAGCGAGTTGTAGTCCATCGTGCAGTCCATGATCACCTCGCCACGCAGCACCGGCACCGACGAGCCGCCCGGGATCACGGCCTTGAGCTTGCGCCCGCCGCGCACGCCGCCGGCGAGGTCCAGCAACTCGCGGAACGGGATGCCCATCGGCAGCTCGAAGTTGCCGGGCTTCTCGACGTGGCCCGAGACCGAGAAGATGGCCGTGCCCCCCGAGCCTTCCGGCCCGAGGCCGGCGAACCACGCCGCACCATTGCGGATGATCGCGGGCACGCAGGCGATGCTCTGGGTGTTGTTGATCGTCGTCGGCGCGCCATACAGGCCGTAGTTCGCGGGGAACGGCGGCTTGAACCGCGGCTTGCCCGGTTTGCCCTCGAGCGATTCGAGCAGCGCGGTCTCCTCCCCGCAGATATAGGCGCCCGCACCGACGAAGGTACGCAGATCGAAATCGATGCCGGAACCCTGGATGTCCTTGCCGAGCAGGCCGGCCTCGTAGGCCTCGCGCACCGCCGCCTCGAAGCGCGGCACCGGCTCGTCCATGAACTCGCCGCGGATATAGTTGTAGGCGACCGTGGCGCCCATCGCGTAGGACGCGATCGCCATGCCCTCGACGAGGGCGTGGGGGTTGTAGCGCAGGATCTCGCGGTCGTGGCAGGTGCCCGGCTCGCTCTCGTCCGAGTTGACGACGAGGTATTTCTGGCCCTGGAACTTCTGCGGCATGAAACTCCACTTCAGCCCCGTCGGGAAACCGGCGCCGCCGCGGCCGCGCAGGCCCGAGGCCTTCACCTCGTCGATGAGCTGCTGCGGCGTGAATTCGCCGGCGAGGATGCGGCGCCAGGCCTGGTAGCCGTCGTGCGCCTCGTAGGTCTTCAGCGTCCAGCTCTGCTTCGCGCCGAAGGTGTTGAAACAGACGAGATTCTGTTCGGAAGCCATCAGTCCAGCCCGTCCAGTATCTCGTCGACCCGCTGGGCCGTCAGGTTCTCGTGGTATACGTGGTCGACCATCATCATCGGCGCGCCGCAGCAGGCGGCCAGGCATTCCTCTTCCTTCTTGAGGTAGATGCGCCCGTCCCTGGTGCTCTCGCCGAGCTTGACGCCCAGTTTCTTCTCGACGTGCGCGACGAGCTCGTCCGCGCCGCGCAGCATGCACGAGATATTCGTGCAGATCGCCACGTTATGGCGTCCGACGGGACGCGTCTGGAACATCGAGTAGAACGTAGCGACTTCGTAGACCTGGATCGCCGGCAGCGCGAGATACTCGGCCACCGCGTCCATTTGCTCCGTCGTCAGGTAACCGCCGTTCTCGTGCTGGACCGCGTGCAGCGCGCCGATCACCGCCGAGCGCTGGCGGCTCTCGGGGAAGCGCATCCGCCATGCGTCGATCTCCTGGCGCACGTGCTCGGAAAGGACCTGGCCTTCACTCATCGATCCACCTCGCCGAATACGATGTCCTGGGTCCCGATCACGGCCACGACGTCGGCCAGCATGTGCCCCTCGACCATCTCCGACATCGCGGAGAGGTGCGCGAAGCCGGGCGCACGCAACTTCAGCCGGTACGGCTTGTTGGCGCCGTCCGAGATCACGTACGCGCCGAACTCGCCCTTCGGTGCCTCGACCGCGGCGTAGGCCTCGCCTTCGGGCACGCAGTAGCCTTCCGTGAACAGTTTGAAGTGATGGATCAGCGACTCCATGTCGTCCTTCATCTCGACCCGCCGGGGCGCGACGATCTTGCGATCCTCGATGATGACGGGACCCGGATTCGCGCGCAGCCAGTGGATGCATTGCCGGATGATGCTGTTCGATTGCCGCATCTCCTCGATGCGCACGAGATAACGGTCGTAGCAGTCGCCGTTGACGCCGACCGGGATATCGAAATCGAGCTTGTCGTAGACCTCGTAGGGCTGCTTCTTGCGCAGGTCCCATTCGACGCCCGAACCGCGCAGCATCGGCCCGGAGAAGCCGAGCTGCATCGCGCGCTGCGGCGTGACGACGCCGATGTTCACGGTACGCTGCTTCCAGATCCGGTTATCCGTCAGCAGCGTCTCGTAGTCGTCGACACAAGCCGGGAATTTGTCCGTGAACGCCTCGATGAAGTCGAGCAGCGAGCCTTCGCGCACGGCATTCAGGCGCTCGACTTCCTTCTTGCTGCGGAACTTCGACTCCTGGTATTTCGGCATCGATTCCGGAAGGTCGCGGTAGACACCGCCCGGACGGTAATACGTTGCGTGCATGCGCGTGCCCGAGACCGCCTCGTAGCAGTCCATCAGGTCTTCGCGCTCGCGGAAGCAGTACAGGAAAATCGTCATCGCGCCGATGTCGAGGCCGTGTCCGCCGAGCCACAGCAGGTGATTCAGGATGCGCGTGATCTCGTCGAACATGACGCGGATGTACTGTGCGCGGATCGGCGCCTCGATGCCGAGCAGTTTCTCGATCGCGAGCACGTAGGCGTGCTCGTTGCACATCATCGACACGTAGTCGAGGCGATCCATGTAGCCGATCGACTGGTTGAACGGCTTGGACTCGGCCAGCTTCTCGGTGGCACGATGCAGCAGCCCGATGTGCGGGTCGGCCCGCTGGATCACCTCGCCGTCCATCTCGAGCACGAGGCGCAGCACGCCATGCGCGGCGGGGTGCTGCGGCCCGAAGTTCATCGTGAAGCTCTGGATCTCAGCCATCGGCCGTGTCCTTCAGCCCTTCGTCATAGCGATTGTCGTGACGTATCACGCGCGGCACCAGCGTCCTCGGCTCGATGCTGACGGGCTGGTAGGCGACCCTCCCCTTCTCCGGGTCGTATCTCACCTCGACGTTCCCGCTGAGCGGGAAGTCCTTGCGGAACGGGTGACCGATAAAGCCGTAATCGGTCAGGATGCGGCGCAGGTCGGGATGGCCATCGAACAGGATCCCGTACAGGTCGAAGGCCTCGCGCTCGAACCAGTTGGCGGAATTCCAGATGCCGACGACCGACGCGACGATCGGCGGATTGGCGGTACCGGTGAAGACGCGCAGCCGCAGCCGAAAATTGTGCTGCAGTGACAACAGGTGATAGACGACAGCAAAACGGCGCGCCGCGAATTCGTCCGATTCGTCGAGGATTACCGGTTCGCGCTGCACGCCCCGGCTGAACCCGGTCTCGGTCGCGCTCGACGTCGTCCACTCGGACTTGCCGTAGTCCAGGTAGTCGACGCCGCAGACGTCCATCAGCATCTCGAAGCCGAAATCGGCCTCATTGCGCAGGGCGGTGGCGACCTCGATGAGGTCGTCCCGGCCCACCTCGAGTGTCAGCTCGCCGCAGGTCGACGGCAGGCGTTTCACCTGCTCACCGAAGCGCTCGTCGAGACGAGTCGCCAATCTCTCGTAACGGTCAGTCATCTGCGGGATCTATCTGGCAATCGTACTCGTGCGGCGGATCTTGTTTTGTAATTGAATCAGCCCGTATACCAGTGCCTCCGCCGTCGGCGGGCAACCGGGCACATAGACATCGACGGGAATAACGCGATCGCAGCCGCGCACCACGGAATAGGAATAATGGTAGTAACCGCCTCCGTTGGCGCAGGAACCCATGGAAACGACCCAGCGCGGTTCCGGCATCTGGTCGTAGACCTTGCGTAACGCAGGTGCCATCTTGTTGCACAGCGTGCCGGCGACGATCATGCAGTCGGATTGCCGCGGACTGGGCCTGAAAATGATGCCGAAACGGTCGAGGTCGTAACGCGACGCACCGGCGTGCATCATCTCGACCGCGCAACACGCGAGCCCGAAGGTCATGGGCCACAGCGAACCGGTGCGCGCCCAGTTCATCACGGAGTCCACGCTGGTCACGACGAAACCCTTCTTCTGCAGGCTGATGCCGGCTTCGGAACTGCCGGGTTCCGTCTTCTGCTCCGCCACGGCTGCGCCCGTCAATCCCATTCGAGCGCTCCCTTCTTCCATTCGTAGACGAATCCTACGACCAGTATTGCGAGGAACAGTGCCATGGCCAGCAGGCCGAAGGTGCCCACCGAATCGAGCGCAACCGCCCAGGGAAACAGAAACGCGATCTCGAGATCGAAGATGATGAACAGGATCGCGACCAGGTAATAACGGACGTCGAACTTCATGCGCGAGTCATCGAACGCCTCGAAACCGCACTCGTAAGGGGACAATTTCTCGGCATCCTTGTCGCCGCTGCCGATCAGGAAGCCGAGCGCGAGCAACAGCAGGCCGATTCCTGCGGCCACGGCCAGGAAAACCAGGATAGGAAAGTATTCTCGTAACATACTACGTCGCGTTGCGGCGCGTCATTACGCCACTAACAACTCGTCATTGTAACAGCGTGCCGAACTGCGGACACCCCGGGCGGATGCACTGGAACGGATGCACTCGGATGGTGCTCTGGGCGAGACTCGAACTCGCACGGCTTGCGCCACTGCCCCCTCAAGACAGCGTGTCTACCAATTCCACCACCAGAGCATGAATATCCGGCCTGCTATTGGCCCTCGTCGCCCGCAGGTTTCTGGTCGTCGAGCTCGGGGAGGTCATCCGTTCCGTTCGTTTCCGGCTTGCTTTCGTCCACCGACGGCAGCTCGGCGGCAGGCGCCTGATCGCCGCCCGCGGCAGGCGCTTGCTCGCCGTTCCCGGACGGCGCCGGGGCTTGTTCCTCGGCGACCGGCGCGCCTTCGAGCAGGCTGTCGGGGCCCTGCGACCGCTGACTGCTGATATATGCCAGCACCAGGCTGGTGGCGAAAAACGCCGTCGCCAGCACGGCGGTGGCCCGCGAGAAAAAGCTCGTGGAGCCGCGCGCGCCGAACACGGTGCCGGACGCACCGGCGCCGAATCCGGCCCCGGCATCCGCGCCCTTGCCGCGCTGCAACAGCACGAGACCGATGATCCCGAGTGCGATCAGCGTGTGGACGACGAGAAAGACTTTCTGCAATGTATCCATCAATTCCTCGATTGTACGGCGGCGGTCACGATCGCCAGAAAGGCGCCCGATTCGAGCGATGCACCGCCGATCAGGCCGCCGTCGATGTCTGCCATGGCCAGCAGCCCCGGCGCATTGTCCCCCTTCATGCTGCCGCCGTACAGAATGAGCGTCGCCTCGGCCAGCGCGGCATCGCGCGCGGCCAGGAATGCGCGGATGTGCCGGTGCACGTCCTGCGCCTGCTCCGGCGTCGCGGTCACGCCCGTGCCGATGGCCCAGACGGGCTCGTAGGCGATGACGGCCCCGCCGAAGTCTTCCGCGCCGACCCGCTCGAACACGGCGCCGAGCTGCTCGTCGACGACCGCCTCGGTTCGGCCGGCTTCGCGCTCGGCCAGCGTCTCGCCGACACACAGTATCGGCGTCAGGGCCGCCGCTTTTGCCGCCACGAACTTGGCGGCGACCCGGGCGCTCGTCTCGCCGTACAGCGTGCGGCGTTCCGAGTGGCCCACGATGACGTACTCACAGCCGACGTCGCGGAGCATCGAACCGGCCACTTCGCCCGTGTACGCGCCGGACGGATGCTCGGAGAGATTCTGGGCGCCGACGGCGATGCCGCTGTCCGCGATCTGCTCGACGGCCGTGGTCAGGTAGGGAAACGGCGGACAAATCAACAACTTGACCCCATCCGACGCCGGCGCGCCGGCCACGATACCGGCGATCAGCGCGGCGTTGCCCGCCGTGCTGCCGTTCATCTTCCAGTTGCCCGCGACGAGTATGTCTCGCATGACCGTTTCCTGATCCGTCGTTGTTGGAGCTGCTCGCCGAAAAGGCGCGCAAGGATACCGGGGCTAACCCCGCAAATCAACGCGCCCGGAACCGCTCAGGTCAGGCGGCGGCCTCGGCGACGACCGCGGCCAGCCGCTCTGCCACCGCGGCGATCTGCTGCTCGTCCACTCCCTCCACCATGACCCGGATGACCGGCTCCGTGCCCGAGGCCCGCAGCACGATCCGCCCGGCATCCGCGAGCTCGCTCTCCGCGGCTGCCACGGCCTTTACGATAGCCTCGGAGCTGGCCGGGTCGATACGCTTGTCGGTCCGTACGTTGACCATGGTCTGCGGGAATCGTGCCATCCCGGCGACGAGTTCCGACAGGCGCTTGCCCGTCTGTTTCATCACGGCCAGGACCTGCAGCGCGCAGACGAGGCCGTCACCGGTCGTCGTCTGGTCCAGCACGATCATGTGACCGGAGGTCTCGCCGCCGAGGATGCCGCCGGTCGCGTGCAGGGTCTCGAGGATGTACCGGTCGCCGACATTCGCACGCAGGAACTCGATGCTTGCGGCACCGAGGGCGCGTTCGAGGCCGAGATTGCTCATGACCGTGCCCACGACGGGTCCCCTCAGGCGCCCGTCCCGCTGCCGCGAGGTGGCGAGCACGTACAGCAGCTGATCGCCGTCGACGAGCTGCCCGGTCTCGTCCACCATGACGACGCGATCGCCGTCGCCGTCGAGCGCGACGCCCACGTCGGCCTGCACGGCCGGCACGGTGAGTCGCAGCAATTCCGGGCTCGTGGAACCGCAACCCTGGTTGATGTTGCGGCCGTTCGGAGAACAGCCGATCGGGATCACCTCGGCCCCGAGATTGGCCAGCGTGCGCGGCCCGACCTTGTACCCGGCGCCGTTGGCGCCGTCGAAGACGACCTTCATCCCGTCGAGCGTCAGGTTGCGCGGAAACGTCGAGGCACAGAATTCCTGGTAGCGAACCCGCGCCGTGTCGATGCGCTTGGCCTTGCCGAGGCCGGCGGATGCGCGTGTTATCGGCGGCCGTTCCAGGTACGCCTCGATCTCGCGCTCGACGTCGTCGCTGAGCTTCGAGCCCGCGCGATCGAAGAACTTGATGCCGTTGTCGTCGTAGCGATTGTGCGAAGCACTGATGACGACGCCGAGGTCGGCCTGAAATTCCTGCGTCAGCCGGGCGATACCGGGGGTCGGCAGCGGACCGAGCAACAACACGTCGGTCCCGGCGGCAACGAAGCCCGCCTCGAGTGCCGACTCGAACATGTAACCGGACAGGCGCGTATCCTTGCCGATCAGTACCGTGCCGCCCTCCGGTACGAGGACCTGCGCCGCGGCGCTCGCCAGCCGGATCGCGAAATCGACGGTCATCGGATCGGTGCCCACGGTGCCGCGCACGCCGTCCGTGCCGAAGATATTCCTGCTCATGGATTCATTAACCTGTCTCAAGGACCCTCATCGATCACCGCCCGCGTCACCCGCAGGGCATCGACCGTCTCGGCGACGTCGTGTGCGCGCACAATTTGCGCGCCCTGGTACACGGCCAGCACGGCCGCCGCGATGCTCGCGGCGAGTCGGCTGCCGACGTCCCGGCCGGTGATCACGCCCAGCGAGGCTTTGCGCGACACGCCGATCAGGAGCGGTACGCCAATTGCGCTCAATTGTCTCAGATTCCCGAGCAACTCGAAATTGTGTGCCGGCGTCTTGCCGAACCCGAAGCCCGGATCGATGACGATGCGGTCGGCCGCGAGTCCGGCCTCGCGGCAATCTGCCACGCGCCCGCGCAGGAAATCCGCGACTTCGGCCACGACGTCGTCGTAGTGCGGCTCGACCTGCATCGTGCGCGGCTGACCCTGCATGTGCATCAGGCACACCGGGCATTGCAGCTCTACCGCGGCCTCGAGCGCGCCGTCTTCGCGCAGAGCACGGATATCGTTGATCATGGAGGCACCCGCAGCGACGGCCTCGCGCATTACGCGCGGCTTGCTCGTGTCGATGGAAACGGGCAGCTCGATCTCGCGACGGATCGCCTCGATCACCGGGACGACCCGGTCGAGTTCTTCCTGTTCGCCGACGTCGGCTGCGCCGGGGCGCGTGGACTCGCCGCCGACGTCGATGATCGCCGCGCCCTCGTCGGCCATGCGCAGTGCCTGCCGCAAGGCCGGCCCGGTGGACACGAACCGGCCGCCGTCTGAAAACGAATCGGGAGTCACGTTGAGAATGCCCATGACCGCGGGGCAATCGAAGCGTAGGGCGCCGAGCTGCAGCATCAGCCGATTATCCCACTGCAGCCGGCGAAGGTCCTTGACAGGGTACTAGTGCTCGCTGGCGGGACCGCCGATCGGCGTCTTCTCCGGTTTCGGGGAGCTCGTCTCGGGCTTTGGCGGCGTCGGTGTGTCGTCCCAGTCCTCGGGCGGCCGCGGATCCCTGCCGGCCATGATGTCCTTGATCTGGGCCTCGCCGATGGTCTCGTATTTCACCAGTGCCTTGGCCATCGAATGCAGCTTGTCGACATTGTCCTCGAGCAGCTTGCGGGCGACCTCGTAGGTATGGTCGATGATGCGGCGGACCTCCTCGTCGATCGCGTGCGCCGTGTCGTCCGATACCTGCTTGCGCTGCGTCACCGAATGGCCGAGGAAGACTTCGCCGTCGTCCTCGCTGTAGGTGAGCGGACCCAGCCGTTCGGACAGGCCCCACTTGGTCACCATGTTGCGGGCGAGTTCGGTCGCGCGCTCGATGTCGTTGGCCGCGCCGGTCGTGACGCCGCCCGTGCCGAGGATCATCTCCTCGGCGATGCGGCCGCCGAACAGGCTGGCGATCGTGCTCTCGAGGCGCTGCTTCGACATGCTGTAGCGGTCTTCTTCCGGCAGGTACATGGTCACGCCCAGCGCGCGGCCGCGCGGGATGATCGTGACCTTGTAGACGGGGTCGTGCTCGGGCACGAGGAAGCCGACGATCGCGTGGCCCGCCTCGTGGTAGGCCGTATTGAGCTTTTCCTTCTCGCTCATGACCATCGAGCGCCGCTCGGTGCCCATCATGATCTTGTCCTTGGCCTTCTCGAACTGCTCCATGCTGACGACTCGGCGATTGGCGCGAGCGGCGAACAGGGCCGCCTCGTTCACCAGGTTCGCGAGGTCCGCGCCCGAGAATCCGGGTGTGCCGCGCGCGATCAGGTTCGGTTTCACGTCATCGGCCAGCGGCACCTTGCGCATGTGCACCTTCAGTATCAGCTCGCGGCCGCGGACGTCCGGCAGCGGCACCACGACCTGCCGGTCGAAGCGCCCGGGCCGGAGCAGCGCCGGATCGAGCACGTCGGGGCGGTTGGTCGCGGCGATGACGATGATGCCCTCCGAGCCCTCGAAACCGTCCATCTCGACCAGCATCTGGTTCAGCGTCTGCTCGCGCTCGTCGTGGCCGCCGCCGAGCCCGGCACCGCGATGGCGGCCCACCGCGTCCAGCTCGTCGATGAAGATGATGCAGGGCGCCTGTTTCTTCGCCTGGTCGAACATGTCGCGCACGCGCGATGCGCCCACGCCGACGAACATCTCGACGAAATCCGAGCCCGAGATCGTGAAGAAGGGCACCTTGGCTTCGCCCGCGATCGCTTTGGCGAGCAGCGTCTTGCCCGTGCCGGGCGGACCGACCATCAGCACGCCCTTGGGAATTTTGCCGCCGAGGCGCTGGAACTTGCTGGGGTCCTTCAGGAAGTCGACGACCTCGGACACCTCGGCCTTCGCTTCCTCGACGCCCGCCACGTCGGCGAAGGTCACGCCGACCTGGTCCTCGCCGAGCAGCCGCGCCTTGCTCTTGCCGAACGACATCGCCCCGCGCCCGCTGCCGCCGCCCTGCATCTGGCGCATGAAATAGATCCACACGCCGATCAGGAGCAGGATCGGGAACGAACTGATGAGGAGCTGGCCGATCAGGCTCTGCGACTTGGGTTCGGCCGCGCTGAAATGGACGTGGTTGTCGTCGAGGATACCGATCAGCGTGTTGTTGTCGGTCTCGGGGCTGATCGTGTAATACGGCAGCGGCTTCCGATTGCCGTAGCGGACCTTCTGACCTTCGAATTCGACGATGTCGACCTGGCCCGAGCGGACCTGCTGCAGGAACTCCGAATAATCCTTCGCCTGCGGTTGGCCGCCGCTGACGCCCGACAGTCCCTGCACCACCGACAACAGGACGACGATGATGACGACGAAGACAAGAATATTTTTGGTCAGATCATTCACTTGGGTGTCCGCGAGCTCCGTGCACAACACTGCCCATTTAGACAGATTCTACGGTTTAGACCCTACTACAATCGATAGTTTCTCGCTACCAAATAAACCTCACGACTGCCGGCCCGCGAGGCGTCGGGTTTCGTCACCCTGACGCGCGAAAATCGCGCTTTCGCCGCGGCCACGAAGGCGTCCGAGCCTTCGCCCTGGAACAGCTTGCAGACGAAGTCGCCGCCCTCGGCCAGGACTTCGCCGCAGACGTCGAGTGCGAGCTCCGCCAGATGCATGGACCGGGGCTGGTCGACCGCCCGGTTACCGGTGATATTGGGCGCCATGTCGCTCATTACAAGGTCGGCGCGTCGATCACCCAGTTTCTCTCGCAGTCGTTCCAGCGTTTCTGCCTCGCGAAAGTCGCCCTGCACGAACTCCACCGAGGGCAAGCCATCCATCGGCAGCAGGTCGATCGCGACGATGCGCACGACGCCGTCGAGCGTCTCCGTGACGTACTGGCTCCAGCCGCCCGGCGCCGCCCCGAGATCCACGCAGACCATGCCGCGCCGCAGCAGGCGTTCCTTCGCATCGATCTGTTCCAGCTTGAACACGGCCCTGGAACGCCAGCCGCGGCGGCGGGCGCCACGGACGTACGGATCGCGCTCCTGGCGCTCGCGCCAGCTGCGGCTGCTGCCGCGCGGCTTACTCATGCGTTGGTCCCGGCCCGTGCACTCACCCTGCTAAACTCCGCGTTGATGCCAAGTGAAGCACAAAAGCGCTATCTGCGTGGCCTCGGGCACCAGCTGAAGCCGGTGATCCAGGTCGGCGACGCGGGCCTGTCGGATGCCCTGCTCGCAGAATTCGAGAGCACGCTGGCGCACCACGAGCTGATCAAGGTGCGCGTACGCGCCGGCTACCGCGGCGTGCGGGACGCGCTCATCGCGCGGCTGTGCGCGGCCGGCGCCGCCACGCTGATCCAGCGCGTCGGCAATGTCGCCCTGCTCTACCGGCACAATCCCGAGCGCAACAAGATCGTCCTGCCGGACGCCTGACCGCGCCGCGGCGGCGCACGGGAAGCCGTCACTCGTAGCGGACAGCGATGACTTCGAAAGTCTTTTCTCCGCCGGGCGCCTGCACGGACACGACGTCGCCTTCGAGCCTGCCGATCAACGCCCGCGCGATCGGCGAGGTGTAGGAGATCAGTCCGATCTTGATGTCGGCCTCGTCCTCGCCGACGATCTTGTACTCGATCTCGGCGCCATTCGCCTCTTCGACCAGTTCGACCGTCGAACCGAACACGATCTTGCCCCGCGCGTCGATCGCCGTCACGTCGATCACCTGCAGATGGGACAGCTTCGCCTCGATCTCCTTGATGCGCATTTCGATGAAGCCCTGCTGTTCCTTGGCGGCGTGATACTCGGCGTTCTCCTTGAGATCGCCGTGGCCGCGCGCTTCGGCGATCGCCGCGATCACCCGCGGCCTGTCTTCCGACTTGAGCTTGCGCAGCTCCTCCTGCAGCAGGGCGTGTCCGCGCACGGTCATCGGCACCTTGCTCATGCCGCCACCTCGTTGTGCAGGTCCTGCAAGCGGTTCACGTCACTGTCATCCAGATGTTCGATTGCCTTGCACGTCGCGATCGCTGCCGCGAGCGTCGTGTAATAGGTGACGCCCCTGCGCACGGCTTCCGCGCGTATCGATGTCGACTCGCTGATCGCCTGCTTGCCCTCCGTGGTGTTGACGATCAGGTCGATCTCCCGGTTCTTGATCATATCGACGATGTGCGGCCGGCCTTCGCGGACCTTGTTCGCACGCCGACATGATACTCCGGATGAGGCCAGCTTTTGGGCCGTACCGTGCGTCGCGACGATATCGAAGCCCTGCGCCACCAGGATCCGGGCCAGCTCCACGGCCTTGTCCTTGTCCTGATCCCGCACGCTGAGCAGCGCGGCGCCCTGCCGCGGCAGGACCACGCCGGATGCCAGCTGGGCCTTGGCGTAGGCCTCGCCGAAGGACCGGCCCACGCCCATGACCTCGCCCGTCGACTTCATCTCGGGGCCGAGGATCGGATCGGCGCCGGGGAAGCGGATGAACGGGAACACGGCTTCCTTGACCGAAAAATAGCCGGGCACGCGCTGGTTCACATAGCCCTGCGTGGCCAGCGACTCGCCGACCATGACCCGGGCGGCGATCTTCGCGAGCGGGATGCCGATCGCCTTGGAGACGAACGGCACCGTGCGCGAAGCGCGCGGGTTGACCTCGAGCAGGTAGACGACGTTGTTCTGGATCGCAAACTGCGTGTTCATCAAGCCGACGACGTGCAGCCCCTTCGCCAACTTGATCACCTGTTCGGTCAGCTCCTTCTGGATCGCCTGCGAGAGACTGAACGGCGGCAGCGAGCAGCCCGAATCGCCGGAATGGACCCCGGCCTGCTCGATGTGTTCCATGATGCCGCCGATCAGCACGCGTTCGCCGTCGCAGACGCAATCGACGTCGACCTCCGTGGCCACATCCAGGAACCGGTCCAGCAGCACCGGGCTGTCGTTGGACACGCCGATGGCCGCGTCCATGTAAGCCTCCAGGTCCTCGTCGCTGTGCACGATTTCCATCGCCCGGCCGCCGAGCACGTAGGACGGGCGGACGACCAGCGGATAGCCGACGTCGGCGCCCATCGACAGGGCCTGTTGCTTGCTGCGCGCGGTGCAATTCGGGGGTTGCTTGAGCTCGAGCCTGGTGACGAGCTTCTGGAAACGTTCGCGGTCCTCGGCCAGGTCGATCGAGTCCGGCGTCGTGCCGATGATCGGCGCGCCCGCCGCCTCGAGGTCGCGGGCGAGCTTGAGCGGCGTCTGGCCCCCGTACTGGACGATGACGCCCTTCGGCTGCTCGCGGTCGATGATCTCCATGACGTCCTCGAACGTGAGCGACTCGAAATACAGGCGATCCGACGTGTCGTAGTCCGTCGACACGGTCTCGGGATTGCAGTTGACCATGATGGTCTCGTAGCCGTTCTCCTTGAGCGCCAGCGCCGCGTGCACGCAGCAATAGTCGAATTCGATGCCCTGGCCGATGCGATTCGGGCCGCCGCCGAGGATCATGATCTTCGGCCGGTCGGTGGGATCGGCTTCGCACTCCTCCTCGTAGGTCGAATACAGGTAGGCCGTGGCGGACGGGAATTCCGCGGCACAGGTGTCGACCCGCTTGAAGACGGGCCGCAGGCCGAACTCCAGGCGCCGCTTGCGCACGGCCCGTTCGGCCACGCCCAGCACCTTCGCGATGCGTGCGTCGGAAAAACCCTTGCGCTTGAGGGTCCGCAGCCCCTGCTCGTCGAGGGCGGCCAGCCCGCGCCCGCGGATGGCCTCTTCCGCCGCGACCAGGTCCGCGATCTGGGCCACGAACCAGCGGTCGATGGCGCTCACGGCGGCGACGTCGTCGGACGTGAAACCGTGCCGCAGGGCATCGGCGACGAAGCGAATCCGGTCCGGGCCCGGCATGCGCAGCTCCTGCCGCAGGCGGTCGCGGTCCGCCTCGGTGCGCGGCACGGCGACGATCTCGTCGAGGCCGTTGATGCCCGTCTCGAGACCGCGCAGTGCCTTCTGCAGCGACTCCTGGAAAGTCCTTCCGATGGCCATGACTTCACCGACGGACTTCATCTGCGTCGTCAGGCGGTCGTTCGCGCCCGGAAATTTCTCGAACGTGAAGCGCGGAATCTTGGTCACGACGTAGTCGATCGCCGGTTCGAAGGACGCCGGCGTCGTGCCGCCGGTAATGTCGTTACGCAGTTCGTCGAGCGTGTAGCCCACGGCCAGTTTTGCTGCAACCTTTGCAATCGGGAAGCCGGTCGCCTTCGAGGCCAGCGCGGACGAGCGCGAGACCCGCGGATTCATCTCGATGACGAGTACGCGCCCGTCCTCCGGATTGATCGCGAACTGGACGTTGGAGCCGCCGGTCTCGACGCCGATCTTGCGCAATACGTCGATCGAGGCGTCGCGCAGGCGCTGGTATTCCTTGTCCGTCAGGGTCTGCGCCGGGGCGACGGTGATCGAGTCGCCGGTGTGCACGCCCATGGGATCGACGTTCTCGATGGAGCAGACGATGATGCAGTTGTCGTTGCGGTCCCGCACGACCTCCATCTCGAATTCCTTCCAGCCGAGTACCGATTCCTCGAGCAACACCTCGGTCGTCGGCGACATCTCGAGGCCGTGCGAGACGATCTGCTCGAACTCCTCCCGGTTGTAGGCGATGCCGCCGCCCGTGCCACCGAGCGTGAACGACGGCCGCACGATCGTCGGAAAGCCGATGCGGTCCTGGATCTCGAGCGCGTCTTCCAGCGAATGCGCGATCTCTGCCGTGGGCACCTCGAGCCCGATCTCGGTCATCGCCCGCCGGAACAGGTCGCGGTCCTCGGCCATGTCGATGGCCTCTCGCGAGGCGGCGATCATCTCGACGTCGTATTGCTCCAGGACACCTTCGCGGGCGAGGTCCAGTGCACAGTTGAGCGCCGTCTGGCCACCCATCGTCGGCAACAGCGCATCCGGCCGCTCGCGGGCGATGATGCTCTCGATCGCCTTCCAGTGTATCGGCTCGATGTAGATCGCATCCGCCGTGTCCGGGTCGGTCATGATCGTGGCCGGATTGGAATTCACGAGGATCACCCGATAGCCCTCTTCCTTCAGCGCCTTGCAGGCCTGGGCCCCGGAATAGTCGAACTCGCAGGCCTGGCCGATGATGATGGGTCCGGCCCCGATGATCAGGATGCTGTCGATGTCTTCGCGTTTCGGCATGACCAGAAAATTAGACAGAATTTACTTTATATTATCTTCTTAACTTGTTGTTTAAACAAATGTTTTCAACTGCTAATCGCGGCTCGTGAAGCCCGGCGTTTCTGCGCATCCATGTCGGTCAGGAAGCGCTCGAAGACGTGCATCACGTCGTGCGGCCCCGGGCTCGCCTCCGGGTGTCCCTGGAAGCCGAAGGCCGGACGCTCCTTCAGCGCGATACCCTGCAGCGTGCCGTCGAACAGCGAGCGATGGGTTGCCAGCACGTCATCCGGCAGACTGGATTCGTCGACGGCGAAGCCGTGATTCTGACTGGTGATCATGACCTTCCCGGTCGCCAGGTCCTGCACCGGGTGGTTGGCACCGTGATGGCCGAATTTCATCTTCAGCGTCCTCGCACCGGCCGCCAGGCCGAGCAGCTGATGGCCCAGGCAGATGCCGAACACGGGGATGCCGACGTTGAGGAAATCCCGGATCGCCGCGATCGCGTAGGTACACGGTTCCGGGTCGCCGGGACCGTTGGACAGGAAGATGCCGTCGGGGCTCAGCAGAAGGGCGTCCTCGGCACTCGTCTTGGCGGGCACGACCGTCATGCGACAGTCGAATTCCGAGAGCAGCCGCAGGATGTTGCGCTTGATGCCGAAGTCGTAGGCGACGACGTGATACGGCGCGATGCGCCTGCCCACGATCCTGGCCTTGCGGCCGAAGGTCACGCCGTGACACCACTGGTACATGCGGTCCGTGGTGACGAACCTGGCGAGATCCATGCCCGCGATACCGGGGAACTTGCGCGCGTGCTCGACCGCCACGTCGGGATTTGCGTCCCCGGTCATGATGCAGCCGCTCTGGGCGCCCTTCTCGCGGATGAGCCGCGTCAGCTTGCGGGTATCGATGTCGCCGATCGCGACCAGCTTGCCCTGCACGAGGAAATCGCGGAATGAGCGCTCGCTGCGCCAGCTGCTGGCCACCATCGAGCTGTCGCGGATGACGAGGCCCGACGCATGGATCTTGCGCGACTCCATGTCCTCGCAGTTCGTGCCGGTATTGCCGATGTGCGGGTAGGTGAGCGTGACGATCTGGCGGCAATAGGAAGGATCCGTGAGGATCTCCTGGTAGCCCGTCATCGCCGTGTTGAAGACCACTTCGCCGATGGTCTTGCCTTCCGCCCCGACCGAAGTCCCGTGAAAAATCGTGCCATCGGCGAGTGCCAGAACAGCGGGCGTAGTCAACTGCGATCCTTGATACTTTAGGTTGCGATTACTCAGGTGCAGATGCACAAAAGCGGAAGGACTCTGCCTCCCGCTCGTGATTTGCGGCGACCGCCAAGCGATCCGGCGTATGGTACTGCAAGGCGGCCGGGCGTGCTAGCCGAACAGGACGTCGCGCATGCGGTAGCGGCCGGGCGGCTGCTCGACGACCCAGAGCGCGGCACGCAACGCGCCATCGGCGAACACGCGCCGTGTGGTGACGCTGTGCGCGAGTTCGAGCGTCTCGGTCGGGGACATGAACACGACGGCGTGGTCGCCCGGCACCTCGCCGCGCCGTTCCGAGACATAACGGATGTGCTCGGGCCGCACGCCGCGTGCCGCGGCGAGCGTTTCGCCGAGCTTCAGGGCCGTGCCGGACGGCGCATCGACCTTGTGGACGTGGTGGGTCTCGTGGATCTCGACCTCGAAACCGGCTCCGAGTGCCGCCGCCGCGTCGCGCACGAGGGCGTCGAGGACGGCGATGCCCAGGCTCATGTTGCGGTCGTAGACCAGCGCGATCTTGCCCGCGGCCGAGTCGATCGCCGCCAGCTGTTCGGCATCGAGGCCGCTGACGCCGCACACGAGCGGCCGGGCGTGCTCGACGGCGGCGGCGAGCACCTCGTGCGTCGCCTCGGGCAGGCTGAAGTCGATGAGGACGTCGGACGCCCCGGCGACGGCGCCGATATCGCTGTCGATCAGC
>JBAUVS010000151.1:0-6558 GCA_049583345.1 Woeseiaceae bacterium | reverse complement strand
GAGTACGTCACAATGGGCATTGCAATGCGCGTAGCGATCCGGATCGGCTTGTTGCGGGGCCGAACCGAAGCCCGCGGCCGCCCGGATCAACCGCTCGTAGGCCGGCCACAGTCGGCGCGGCCACTTGAACGTCTTGTAGTAGAACCCGGCGCCGAGCAGGGGCGCGAAGCGGTCGAAGACCGCGGCGATATCGTGCGCGGCAGATGGCCATCCTCGCGTCGACTCGGCGACGAGCCCGTCGCCGAGCGGCACCTCGGTGGCGCGCAGGTTCGGCTCGACCCGTGCGCCGGACCCGATCTGCAGGATCGCATTCGGCTCGTCGACGCCGGCCGACACGATGCCGCGCGGCCGATGCAGCTTGAAGCTGCGCCCGACGATCGACACGTCGTTGGCGAGCAACGCGGATGCGAGCGTGTCGCCTTCGAAGCCCTCGAGCCGCCTGCCGTCGAAGCGAAAGCGCAGCGGGCGAGAACGATCGATGCGGCCGCCGTTGTCGAGACGGTTCTTCTGCATGCCGGCCTAGGCGCCCCCCGTCGATCGGCGCGAGCGCAATTCGTAGCAGCTTTCGATCTCGTAGGTCACGGTATCGCGCCGGACGCCGAACCAGCGCCGGCATCCCAGGCTGTGGTTCCAGAGTTCGGAATGCATGCCGCGCGTATTGGTTCGAAAGAAGAGGTAATCGGCCCAGTCGTCATCGCCGACGGCCGCCGGGTCCTGCGGACGCACGATGCCGTCCTCGCCGCCGTAGCTGAATTCGGTTTCGGCACGCGCGCCGCACCACGGACATTCGATCAGCAGCATCGCGCTCTCCTAGTGGGCCACTGCCGCCGCGCCGTGTTCATCGATCAGCGCACCGGTCGCAAACCGGTCGAGGCCGAACGCGGCATTCAGATCGTGCGGGCGATCGTTCGCTATCGTGTGCGCGAACACCCATCCCGAGCCGGGCGTGGCCTTGAATCCTCCCGTGCCCCATCCGCAGTTGAAATAGAGTCCGTCCACCGGCGTGGGTGAGATGATCGGACAGGCATCCGGACACACATCGACGATCCCGCCCCACATGCGCAACATCCGGACGCGGCTGAAGACGGGAAACAACTCGACGATCGCCTGGATCGTGTGCTCGATCGTCGGAAAACTGCCGCGCTGTCCGTAGCCGTTGTACGCGTCGATGCCCGCGCCGATGACGAGCTCGCCCTTGTCCGACTGGCTGATGTAGCCGTGCACCGCGTTCGACATCACGACCGTATCCAGTACCGGCCTGAGCGGCTCGGAGACGAGCGCCTGCAGCGGGTGACTCTGGATGGGCAGGCGCAAACCCGCCATGGCGGCGAGCACGCTGGCATTGCCGGCGACGACGACGCCGACCTTGCCCGCCGAGATCCTGCCCCGCGTCGTCTCGACGCCGGTGACCCTGCCGGACCCCTGGCCGATTGCGGTCACTTCGCATTGCTCGATGATGTCCACACCCAGGGCATCCGCGGCGCGCGCGAAACCCCAGGCGACGGCGTCGTGCCGGGCGACGCCACCGCGGCGTTGGAGCGATGCCCCCAGTATCGGATAGCGGGCCCGCGGCGACGTGTTGAGGCAGGGGATCTGCCGTTCCAGGAAACGCGTGTCGACGACCTCGGCATCGATGCCGTTCAGCCGGTTGGCGTTGACCCGCCGCTCGATATCCCGCATGTCCTGCAGGGTGTGCCCGAGGTTGTAGACGCCGCGCTGGCTGAACATCACGTTGTAATTGAGTTCCGAACTGAGCGTTTCCCAGAGTTTCAGCGACTTCTCGTACAGCAGGGATGCCTCGGTCCAGAGATAATTGGAGCGCACGATCGTCGTGTTGCGACAGGTATTGCCGCCGCCGATCCAGCCCTTCTCGAGCACGGCGACGCTGCGCGCACCGTGTGCCCTTGCGAGATAGTACGCCGTGGCCAGGCCGTGACCGCCCCCGCCCACGATGACCACATCGTAATGCCGTTTCGGCTCGGGCCTGCGCCAGGCATCTCGCCAGTGCAGGTTGTGGCCCAGCGCGTTGCGGATCAGGCTCAGTGCCGAATAGCGTTTCACGGGGCGTTCGCGCCGTCGACATCGCGCAATCGGCCGTTGGCCGGATCGAAGGGACTCTCCGCGACGACCGTCGCCGGATACTGCTTGCCCAGTATCTCGATCTCGAGGTCGGTACCCGGCCCGGCCAGGTCCGGCCGGAGCATGCCGAGCGCCAGGGACTTGTCGACACGGAATCCGAAACCGCCCCCGGTGGCGCGCCCCACGACCTCGCCGTCCTTCGTCAGCGCGTTGTTGCCGAGCGCATCCGCGTCACTCACATCGTGCACCTCCAGCGTGACGAATCGGTTCGCGGCTCCGCGTTCCTGCCAGGCGAGCAGCGCGTCGCGGCCGACAAAGTCGCCCTTGTCCGGCTTGATGAAACGATCCATGCCCGACTCGAAGGCCGAGTACTCGATCGACAATTCGGTACCCACCATCCGATACGACTTCTCGATGCGCATGGAGTCCATGGCCCGGATGCCGAAGGGCCGCAGTCCGAGGTCCTCGCCGGCGGCAAACAGCGCATCGAAGATGTGATTCTGGTATTCGATCGGGTGGTGCAATTCCCAACCGAGTTCCCCCACGTAGTTGACCCGCATCGCATTGACCGGCGCCATGCCGACGACAATGTCCTTCGCGGTGAGCCAGCGGAATGCCTCGTTCGACAGGTCCGCATCGGTGACTCGCTGCAACACCTGCCTTGCCCTGGGCCCGGCGAGTACCAGTACGCCGACCGCGCCGGTCAGCTGCGTGAACTGCACGCTGCCGTCCTTCGGCATGTGCTTTCTGAGGTAATCGTGATCCAGCCGCTGCCACGCACCCGCGGAGACCAGGTAGAAGGAGTCCGCCGATTCGCGCCGGATCGTAAATTCCGAATGCACGCCGCCGTTGCCGTTCAGCGCATGCGCGAGACTGATGCCGCCGACCTTGCCGGGCAGCGTGTTGGCGACCAGGCCGTCGAGGAAGGATTCCGCCCCCGGACCCGACAGTCGACATTTCGCGAAGGCCGTCATGTCCAGCAGCCCGGCGTTCTCGGTGACGTTGGCGACTTCCCTGCGTATCGGCTCGAACCATTTCGAGCGGCGGAACGACCAGTCGTCTTCCTGCGGCATACCCTCGGCGGCGAAGAAATTCGGGCGCTCCCAGCCGAATTTCTGCCCGAACACCGCGCCGCGCGCTCGCATGCGCTCGTAACAGGGTGCGGTGCGCAAGGGCCGGCCCGCCGGACGTTCTTCGTCGGGATAGTGAATGACGAATACGTGCGAATAGGCCTCTTCGTTCTTCTCGATCAGGTAGCGCCGGGTCGCATAGTCGCCGAAACGGCGCGGTTCGACGCCGAGCATGTCGATCGTCGGCTCGCCCTCGACGATCCACTCCGCCAGTTGCCAGCCGGCGC
This sequence comes from Woeseiaceae bacterium, assembly GCA_049583345.1. GTDB lineage: Bacteria > Pseudomonadota > Gammaproteobacteria > Steroidobacterales > Woeseiaceae > UBA1847. The sequence goes on along the minus strand of JBAUVS010000151.1, from coordinate 3,122 downwards.
CGCCGGCGGCGGTGATGCCGAAGCTGTGGCCTTCGTTCAACCAGAAGTTATCCAGCTCCCAGGCCGGCCCGATGATCGGGTTGCCGTCGGGCGTGTAGGCGATCGCGCCGTTGTAAACCTGCTTGATACCGACTTCGCCGAACGCCGGCACGCGCGCCATGGCCGCCTCGATGTGCGGCTCGAGGCGCTCGATGTCTTCCTGGAACAACTCGTACTCGGCCTTGGGGTCGGGACCGTCGACATAGCAACAGGGCGCGCCCTTCTCGTACGGTCCGAGCAGGAAGCCGCCGTTCTCTTCACGCAGATACCAGGATCCGTCCGATTCCCGGAGCACACCCATCTCGGGCAAGCCGTCGCGCTTTCGTCGCTGCAGGTCCGGATGCGGTTCCGTGACGATGTATTGATGTTCGACGGGGATGACCGGGATATCGAGGCCGACCATCTCGCCCGTCTGTCGTGCAAAGTTGCCGGTCGCGGAGACGACGTGCTCGCAGAGGATGTCGCCCTTGTCGGTCCGCACCCGCCAGGCGCCCGACGGGGACTGTTCGATCGCCATTACGCGCGTATTGCGGTGGACCGTCGCGCCGCGCGCGCGGGCACCCTTCGCCAGCGCCTGGGTCAGGTCGGCCGGCTGGATGTAGCCGTCTTCCGGATGAAATATCCCCCCGACGAGTCCGTCGATATCGCACAGCGGCCAGAGCTTCCTGATCTCCGCGGGCGTCAGAAACCTGACGTCGATGCCGATGGTTTTCGCCGTCGCGGCATACTGGTAGTACTCGTCCATGCGGTCGTCGTTCATCGCGAGCCGCAGGTTCCCGACCTGGCGAAATCCCACGTTCTGGCCGGTCTCTTCCTCGAGTGTCCGGTACAGCGCGACCGAGTACTTGTGTACCTGCCCGACGCTGTAGCTCATGTTGAACAGCGGCAGCAGCCCCGCCGCATGCCATGTCGAGCCCGAGGTGAGCTCGCCCTTCTCCAGCAGCACGACGTCCTCGCCCCACCCCTTTTTCGCCAGGTGGTACAAGGCGCTGACTCCGACCACCCCGCCGCCTATGACGACGACCCTTGCCTCTGTTCTCATCGGCACGCCCCTGGTGAATCCTGTTACTCGGCTCGCTTCCTGCGGCGGCGGCGGAATCCATCCTCGTTTGCCGCCGTGCCCGCAGCCGGTGCACGCACGACCGAGAACAGCCGCGGGAACCGGTCTGCCTTGTTGGGTATAGCCATCGCATCGACGAAAAATTCCTGGAATCTCGGCTCCACGGCGGTCTCGATCTTCTCGATACCGTGCACGACGGCTGCGATCTCCGCGCGGGCCTCGAGATTCAGTAATGCGATCACCGCGCCGGTGCCTGCCGCATTGCCCGCCGAACGCACGCGGTCGAGTTCGCAATCCGGGATCATGCCGAGAACCATCGCGTAACGGGGATCGATGTGGCTGCCGAACGCGCCGGCCAGGCGGATATTGTCGAGACGCGTGACGCCGGCGTGCTCCATCAGCAACTTGACGCCGGCATACAGGGCCGCCTTTGCGAGCTGTATCTGCCGCACGTCGTTCTGCGTGATGGTCACGGCCGGATTGCCGTCGTGCAGCACGAACGACCAGGTGCGCCCGGATCGGACCAGGCGCGAGCTGCGCGCCGCGAGCGCACCGTCGATCACGCCGTCCGGCGTCACGATGCCGCAGAGATACATCTCGGCGACGGCTTCGATGATCCCCGAGCCGCAGATCCCGGTGATGCCGAAAGCCCGCGTGGAATCCGCAAAGTCCGGGTCGTCGGACCACAGGTCCGAGCCGATCACGCGGAACCTCGATTCGAGCGTGTCGGGATCGATGCGCACGCGTTCGATGGCGCCGGGCGCGGCCCGCTGACCGCAGGAGATCTGGGCACCCTCGAAGGCCGGTCCGGTGGGACTGGAGCAGGCCAGCAGGCGGTCGCGATTGCCGAGCACGATCTCGGCGTTGGTGCCGACGTCGACGAGGAGCGTGATCTCGTCGGAGCGGTCCGGCCGCTCGGCGAGGATCGCCCCGGCCGCATCGGCGCCGACGTGTCCGGCGACGCAGGGCAGCACGAACACGTTTGCTCCCGGGTTGACGCGAAGGTCGAGGTCGCGTGCGCGCAGATTCATCGCGGCATCGGTAACGAGCGCGAACGGCGCGCCGCCGAGTTCGGAGGGATCCAGCCCCAGGAACAGGTGATGCATGATCGGGTTGCCGACGACGCTGAGCTCGAGGATGTCCTCCGCATCGATTCCGGATTCGCCGCTGATACTCCCGATCAGCTCGTTGATTCCGCTGCGCACGGTGCGCGTCAGTTCGACCGCGCCTTCCGGGTGCATCTGCACGTATGAGACGCGGCTCATCAGGTCCTCACCGTAGCGGATCTGCGGGTTCATGGCGCCGCTCGTGGCGACGATTTCGCCGGTCGCCAGGTTGCACAAGTGTGCCGCGATCGTCGTCGAGCCGATATCGATGGCCAGGCCGTACGCGTAGCGCTTGAAGCCGGGCCACAGCGCAGACACCCGCGACTGGTCGTGGACCGCGGCGGTGACCATCCAGCCACCTTCGCGCAGCGTCTTCTGCAGGGTCGGCAGGATGACGGGGTCGCAGCCGAGTCCGGACAGCTGCCACTCGTCGGCGAGTGCCGCATACAGGCGCTGCAAATCGCCGGCCGGCCCGCTCAGCCGGGATTCGGCGACTTCCACGCAGTACAGGTGCACGGCCGAATGCAGCGTGAAGTCACGGATATCCGCACTCTTGCGCACGATCTGCCGGTGGACCTGGCTCTCGGGCGGGACGTCGATGACGAGGTCGCCCTGGATCCGGGCCTGGCAGCCGAGCCGATGGTTGTGCTCGAGCGGGCTTCGCCGCGCCGCGTAGCGCGCCTCGACTTCGCCGGAGGGTGAGACGTGGTCCGCCCTGGAGTGGATCTGGTGCTTGGCGAAATCGCCCTCCGCCAGCACCACCCGGCAGCGGCCGCACAAGCCGCGGCCGCCGCATACCGAATCGAGGTCCACGCCGATGCTGCGCGCCGCATCCAGCAGCGTCGTGCCCTGCGGGAACGCGCCGCGGCGCCCGGACGGCAGGAAGACGATCCTGGCGTCTGGCGGCATCAGGACAC
>JBAUVS010000150.1:0-2473 GCA_049583345.1 Woeseiaceae bacterium | reverse complement strand
CGTGGCCGGCGGACAGGAAGCGGGCGACACGGCCGATCGTCGTCACGCTGACGCCGGTGAGATCGTGGATCTGACGGTAGGTGAGGCCCTGCTCGAGCAGGCCGACCACGCGCCAGCGGTCGACGAGCGCCTGCAACTCGGCGGGCGTGCACAGATCGCGGAAGAAGTTGCCGCACTCGGCAACCGTGCGCAGGCTGATCACGGCCCGGAACAGGGCGTCCTCGGCGGCCGCCTGGCGGCGCTCGCTGTCGTTGCGGTTGGGTTTCATCGGCTGGAGCTTTGTAACAATATACTATTACACTATTACATTAATACAGGACTTGCAAGCGGCGCGGTCGGCACCGGGCCGGGTCGGTTTCCGATGTGACCAATTTTGTGCGGAGTGCGTCTTGACGCACTCGGCGCAAGCCGCATAGACTGGCCGGACTCATCGAGACCGGCTGAGGGAAAGGCCCTTTGAAGCCGGGGCAACCTTCAGGACTAACCATCCTGAAAAGGTGCCAACTCCTGCGGTGGGCGGTGCTTTGCGGCACAGCTACCGATAGATGAGAGTCGCTGCAACACGCTGTGTCGTATCAACAGTTGAAGGGCGCGATTCCCACCCCGCGGACTCCGCAGGGTTCCGATGAGAGAAGAGTGAATCGGAACCGTCACCGGAGACCCGCAATGACATCCAAAGCAAGAACCGCCACTCGCGCCGTGCGTGCCGCGATCGAGTCGGACACGCAGCACGGCGCCGTGGTGCCGCCGCTGCACCTGTCGTCGAACTTCGCGTTCGCCGGCTTCGGCGAGAAGCGCAAGTACGACTACACGCGCTCGGGCAACCCGACCCGCGATGCGCTCGCGGAGGCGATCGCGTCGCTCGAAGGCGGCGCGGGTGCCGTGGTGACGTCGTCGGGCATGGCGGCCCTGACTCTGCTTTGCCACCTGCTGGAGCCGGGCGACCTGCTGGTGGCCCCGCACGATTGCTACGGCGGCACGTTCCGTCTGTTCCAGCACCTGGCCGCCAAGGGGCACTTCGAGGTGCTGTTCACGGACCAGACGGACCCGGCGGCGCTGGACGCGGCGTTCGCCCGCAAGCCGAAGATCCTGCTGACCGAGACGCCGTCCAATCCGCTGTTGCGCATCGTCGATATCGAACGCATCGCGGCCCGGGCACGCGCGACCGGCACGCTGTACGCCGTCGACAACACCTTCCTGTCGCCCGCGTTGCAGCAGCCGCTGGCCCTCGGCGCCGATCTCGTGATCCACTCGACGACCAAGTATCTGAACGGTCACAGCGACGTCGTCGGCGGCACGATCGTCGCCTCGACGGACGAACTGCTGGACAAGCTCGCGTGGTGGGCGAACTGCCTCGGCATCACCGGCGCACCGTTCGACAGCTACCTGACCCTGCGCGGCATCCGCACGCTGCAGGCCCGCATGCGCCAGCACGAGGAAAGCGCCAACGAACTCGCCCGGGTGCTCGACGAGCATCCCGGCGTCGAGCGGGTCTACTATCCCGGGCTGCCGTCGCACCCCGGCCACGACATCGCGTGCCGCCAGCAGTCGGGCTTCGGCGGCATGGTGAGTTTCGAGATCGCCGGCGGCGAGGCCGCGGTCCGCGCGTTCGTGGACCGGCTGCAGTATTTTTCGCTGGCCGAGTCGCTCGGCGGGGTCGAGAGCCTGGTCTGCCACCCGCCGTCGATGACGCATGCCCCGGTGAGCCCGGAAGCGCTCGCGGCGGCCGGCATCCGCCACAACCTGATCCGGCTCTCCGTCGGCCTCGAGGCGACGGAGGATCTGGTCGACGACCTGCGGCAGGCCCTGGCGGCGGCCGCGGAGACGGTGTCGCCGCAGTCCGCGGCGGTCGCCTGAACGGAGCTTCGCGCATGCAACTTCCCGCGCACCTGCGCGCCTGCATCTCCGACGCCACGCAGTTCATCGAGCTGCCCGATCCGGTCCGCCTGGAGAGCGGCGCGCGCCTCGACGACGTGGTCGTCGCCTACCGGACCTGGGGCGACATCGGCAACGCGTCCGAACACGCCGTGCTGGTCTGCCACGCATTGACCGGTTCGGCCGACGTCGAGGCCTGGTGGCCGGACATCATCGGCGCCGGCAGGGCGTTCGATCCGGCGAAAGATTTCATCGTCTGCGCCAACATCCTCGGCAGCTGCTACGGCACGACCGGACCGGTGAGTCCGAAACCCGGCGGCGCCGGGCGCTACGGCGCCGCGTTCCCGGCCATCAGCGTGCGTGACATGGTCGAGGTCGAGCGGGCCTTGCTGGACGTGCTCGGGATCGAGCGGCTCGAACTGGTCACCGGCCCGTCGCTCGGCGGCATGCAGGCCCTCGAGTGGGCGGCGATGTATCCCGAGCGGGTCGGCAGCATCGTGCCGATCGGCGTGGGCGGCCGGCATTCGGCGTGGTGCATCGGCATCAGCGAGGCGCAGCGCGCCGCGATCGAGGCGGATCCGAACTGGAACGGCGGCGA
>JBAUVS010000149.1:0-4181 GCA_049583345.1 Woeseiaceae bacterium | reverse complement strand
GCGACGCTCGCCGGCCTGCTGCCGCATCGGGACATCGCCGGCAAGGCGCGCCCCAGACCCGGTCTGCATGCCGGCGCGATGCTCGCCGATCCGCTCGATGTCGTCCTGTTGCACGATGTGGAGCCCGATGCCGACGTGCTGAGCACCGAAGACGTCGTCGCCAAACTGAACCGGCAGGGTTTCGTCATCGCGCTCACGCCGTTCGAGTCGGACGCGCTGCTCGAGTGCGCGGATCTGTTGTTGCCGATCGGCACGTTCGCGGAGACGTCCGGTACTTACGTCAACGTCGCCGGGACGTGGCAGAGCTTCGGCGGCATCGCCAGCCCGGTCGGGGAGTCCCGGCCGGCATGGAAGGTGTTGCGCGTCATCGGCAACCTCGTCGACGCGCCCGGCTTCGATTACGTGACCTCGGAGGACGTCCGCGACGAGGCCGCGGAGCGCATAGGCGACACCAAGCCCGCCATCCGCAGCCCCGGTTCGTTCGACAAGAGGGGCCTCGACGGCAAGGACGATCCCGCCGGCGACATCGACACGCCGATCTATGCGGTCGACGGGCTCGTGCGCCGGGCCGGCGCCCTGCAGATGACGCCCGCGGCGAAGCGTGCGGCCGGAACGGAGGCGGGCCAATGACCGGCTTCTTCGTCCAGGCGTGGGGCGCGTTGCCGCCTTTGCTGCAGTACCTCATCGTCGTGCTGGCAAAGATCCTGCTGGTCACGGTCTCCGTCATCCTGATCGTCGCGTTCTCGACCTATTTCGAGCGCAAGGTCATCGGCCGGATGCAGGCCCGGGTCGGGCCGAATCGCGTCGGACCGCGCGGGCTGCTGCAGCCGTTCGCGGACGTCTTCAAGCTGCTGTTCAAGGAAGTCATCATCCCGTCGCAGGCGAGCCGACTCCTGTTCGTCATCGCACCGCTGCTGACGCTGATCCCGGCGCTCGCGACCTGGGCGGTCATCCCGCTGAACGACTGGTACGTCATCTCGAACATCAATGCGGGCCTGCTGTATGTGCTGGCGTTGACGTCGATGGGCGTCTACGGCGTGATCCTGGCCGGCTGGGCGACGAACTCCAAGTATGCCTTTCTCGGCGCGATGCGCTCTGCCGCGCAGATCGTCGCGTACGAGATCGCGATGGGCTTCGCGCTGGTCGGCATCCTCATGGCCTCACGCAGCCTGAACCTCGGCGACATCGTGCGTGCGCAGGCAGGCGGGATCAGCCACTGGTTCCTGTTCCCGCTGCTGCCGCTGTTCCTCGTCTACTGGATTTCGGGGGTCGCCGAGACGAATCGCGCGCCCTTCGACGTCGCCGAGGGCGAATCGGAGATCGTTGCGGGTTTCCACGTCGAATATTCCGGCGTCGCGTTCGCGCTGTTTTTCCTCGCCGAATACGCGAACATGGTGCTGATCTCCTCGCTGACCGCGATCTTTTTCCTCGGCGGCTGGGCGTCGCCGTTCGAAGGCTGGGGTTCGCTGGTCGCGGCGTTCGGCGATACGCCGTTCGTCGGCTGGATCGTGGCCGGCGGTTTCCCGTGGCTGTTCCTCAAGATGTGCTTTTTCATGTACACGTTCTTCTGGCTGCGTGCGACCTTCCCGCGCTACCGCTACGACCAGATCATGCGCCTGGGCTGGAAAGTCTTCATCCCGGTGACGATCGTCTGGATCTTCGTCGAGGGCGCGATGGCATGGTGGCATGTCGGCCCGTGGGCGACGGCAGCGGTATAGGGGGCTGCAGATGAATCGCCTGATCAGTTATTTCAAGACTTTCGCTCTCTGGGAGTTGTTCAAGGGACTGTCGGTGACGCAGCGTACATTCTTCCGCCGCGGCATCACGCTGGAGTATCCGGACGAGAAGGCGCCGCAGTCGCCACGCTTCCGCGGGTTGCACGCGCTGCGCCGGTATCAGAACGGCGAGGAGCGCTGTATCGCCTGCAAGCTGTGCGAGGCGGTATGCCCGGCGCTCGCCATCACCATCGAATCGGCGGTCGGGGAGGACGGCACGCGTCGCACGACCCGTTACGACATCGACCTGTTCAAGTGCATCTATTGCGGATTCTGCGAAGAGGCCTGCCCGGTCGATGCGATCGTCGAGACCCGGCTGCACGAGTATCACATGGAGAAACCGGGCGAGAACATCATGACCAAGGACAAGCTGCTGGCCGTCGGCGATCGCTACGAGGCGATGATCGCCGCGGACAAGGCGGCGGACGCGAAGTACAAGTAGGGCAGACGATGCTATTCGAGGCGATACTTTTCTACCTGTTCTCCGCTGTGCTGATCGGCGCGGCGGTGGGTGTCGTTTTCGCACGCAATCCCGTGCACGCGGTCATGTTCCTGGTACTGGCCTTCTTCCAGAGCGCGATGCTCTGGATCCTGGCACAGGCCGAATTCTTAGGCATCGTGCTCGTGCTGGTCTACGTCGGCGCGGTCATGGTGTTGTTCCTGTTCGTCGTCATGATGCTCGACGTCAACGTCGAGGCCGTGAAACGCAGCCTGACACGCTATGCACCGCTCGGCATCGTCGTCGCGCTCGTGATGGCGGTCGAACTCGTGCAGCTGATCTGGGGACGCGGCTCGGTGAAGGAAGCCGGCGTCGCCTTCGCCCCCTACCCGGAGGGCTACAGCAATACCCGCGCGCTGGGCTCGGTGCTCTATACACAGCACGTCTACGCGTTCGAGATCGCGGCCGTGATCCTGTTGCTCGCGATCGTCGCGGCCATCACGCTGACGATGCGCAAGCGCCCTGGGCTCAAGGTGCAGAATATCGCGAGGCAGGTTGCCGTGCGTGCGAAGGACCGGATCCGGATCGTGAAGATGGACGCGGAGAAGAAGCGATGATCGGCCTGCATCACTATCTCACGCTGTCCGCGATCCTGTTCGTGCTCAGCATCGCCGGAATTTTTTTGAACCGGCGCAACCTGATTCTGCTCCTGATGTGTATCGAGCTGATGCTGCTCGCAGTGAACTTCAACTTCGTCGCGTTCTCGCGCTATCTTGGCGACGACACGGGACAGGTCTTCGTGTTCTTCATCCTCACCGTGGCGGCGGCGGAAGCCGCCATCGGCCTGGCGATCCTCGTCGTGTTGTTCCGCAACCGGCGTTCGATCAACGTCCAGGAACTCAATTCGATGAAAGGGTAGCGGCGTTGATCAACTACTACCTGGCCATCGTCCTGGCGCCGCTGATCGCCTCGATCGTCGCGGGCCTTGCGGGCAAGAAGATCGGCCGCGCCGGCGCGCACTGGATCACGATCCTCGGCGTGGGCCTGTCCTGTGTCCTGTCGCTGTACGTCCTGAAGCAGATGTATTGGGGCGGGGCCGGGCCCGAGAACGTCGACGTCTATACCTGGGCCGTCACGGACGGCCTGAAGATGGAAGTCGGCTTCCTCGTCGACCGCCTCACCGTGCTGATGATGAGCGTCGTGACTTTCGTCTCGCTCGCCGTACACGTCTACACGATCGGCTACATGCACGACGACCCGGGCTACCAGCGTTTCTTCAGCTACATCGCGTTGTTCACGTTCTCGATGCTGATGCTCGTGATGTCGAACAACTTCCTGCAGCTGTTCTTCGGCTGGGAGGCCGTCGGCCTGGTCTCCTACCTGCTGATCGGCTTCTGGTACAAGCGCGAGTCGGCGATCTTCGCGAACCTGAAGGCCTTCCTCGTCAACCGTGTCGGCGACTTCGGGTTCATCCTCGGCATCGCCGCCATCGTCTCGGTCACGGGGTCGCTGGACTACGCGACGGTGTTCGGCAGCGCGAACGAGATCGCCACGCAGCAGATCACCGTATTCGCGGGCTCGCCGTGGAACGCGATGTCCGTGATCTGCATCCTGTTGTTCATCGGCGCGATGGGCAAGAGCGCGCAGGCACCGCTGCACGTCTGGCTGCCGGATTCGATGGAAGGCCCGACCCCGATCTCGGCGCTCATCCACGCGGCGACGATGGTGACCGCGGGCATCTTCATGGTGGCGCGAATGTCGCCGCTGTACGAGCTGTCCGTGACGGCACTCACCGTCGTCATCGTCATCGGTGCGATCACTGCGTTCTTTACCGGGCTGATCGCCATCGTGCAGAACGACATCAAGCGCGTGATCGCGTATTCGACGCTGTCGCAGCTCGGCTACATGACGGTCGCGCTCGGTGCCTCCGCCTACGGCGCCGCGATCTTCCACCTGATGACGCACGC
>JBAUVS010000148.1:0-7124 GCA_049583345.1 Woeseiaceae bacterium | reverse complement strand
TGCGCCGCCTCCCAGCCGCCCGTCTCGCGCAGGTATTTTTCCACCTGCTGGTCGATGGCGCTGTTCATGAAAAAGGCGAGGATCATCGGCGCCGGGCCGTTGATCGTCATCGACACCGACGTAGAAGGTGCGCAGAGGTCGAAGCCCGAGTACAACTTCTTCATGTCGTCGACCGAGGCGATCGATACGCCGGAATTGCCGACTTTGCCGTAGATGTCCGGCCGCTCGTCCGGATCCTCGCCGTACAGGGTGACGGAGTCGAACGCCGTGGACAGCCGCGCGGCTTCCTGCCCCTGCGAGAGGTAATGGAAGCGGTGGTTGGTGCGCTCGGGCGTGCCCTCGCCGGCGAACATGCGCGTCGGGTCTTCGCCGAGCCGCCGGTAGGGGTAGACGCCGCCCGTGTAGGGATAGGCACCCGGGAGGTTCTCCTTCGACAGGAAACGCAGCAGCTCGCCCCAGTCCTGGAAATCCGGCGCGGCGACCTTGGGGATCTTCTGCCGGCTCAGGCTCTCGCGATAATTCTCCCCGCTGAGTTCGCGGTCCCGCACGGTATACCGGTAGGTCTCGGCGCGGACCGCATCCCGGCGCGCAGGCCATCGTGCAATCAGTTCGCGAGACTCGGCAGACAGCACGGCGCGTGCCGTCTCGTATTGCTCGCGGAGAATCCGGACGGCGGATTCGGCGTCGGCGGCCGCGGTGCCTGCCGGATACGCGGCGAGCGGCTCCGGCAAACTCGGATCGCCGAGCGTCTTCAACGCTTCGTACAGGTGTTGCGCGCGCGATGCGTTCTTCGCCTGTGCGTCGATGTCCCGGTTGATCCCGCGGCCCTGTTCCGCGATCTCCGCCAGATAGCGGACCCGCGCCGACGGTATGATCGTGGCCGCGCGAGGCTCGTGGACCGCGGTATCCGTGTCCGTCTTCCACTTCGCCGCATCGAGGCCGCATTTCCCGGCCACGCGCCGGCACAGCTCGGTGAACATCCACGTCAGCCCGGGGTCGTTGAACTGGCTCGCGATCGTCGGGTAGACCGGCACATCTTCGTCGGCGACGTCGAAGGCCACGTGGTTCCGGCGCCACTGCTTGCGGATATCGCGCAAGGCGTCCTCGGCGCCGCGTCTGTCGTACTTGTTGAGAACGATCATGTCGGCGAAATCGAGCATGTCGATCTTCTCGAGCTGGCTCGGCGCGCCGTACTCGTTGGTCATGACGTAGACCGAGAAGTCGACGAGGTCGACGACTTCGCTGTCACTCTGGCCGATGCCGGCGGTCTCGACGATGATGAGGTCGAAGCCGAGCGATTTCAGGAAGGCGATCTGGTCCCCGAGCATCTCGCTCGTGGCGAGATGCTGTCGGCGCGTCGCGATCGAACGCATGAACACGCGCTCGGACCGCAGAGAGTTCATGCGGATGCGGTCGCCGAGCAGTGCGCCGCCGGTCCTGCGCCGCGTCGGATCCACGGCGAGTACGGCGATGCGCAAATCGGCGAAGTTGCCCAGGAAGCGATTCAGCAGCTCGTCCGTCACGCTGCTCTTGCCGGCGCCGCCGGTGCCGGTGATGCCGACGACCGGCGCGCGTGGCGCCTTCACACGCCATTGCCTGCGCAGGCCCTCGAGCGCGGACTCGTCGAATGCACCCTCCTCGATCGCCGAGATCATGGCGGCGATGTCGGTGTCGCGTTCGCCGCGCAACGCCGTGCCGGAAGGCCGCTCCCGGCGCCCGGCCTCGGTTCGCCGGACCAGGTCGCGGATCATCGCCTCGAGACCCATTTCCATGCCGTCATGGGGATGATAGATCCGTTCGACGCCGTAGTCGGTCAACTCCCGGATCTCCTCCGGCGTGATAGTTCCGCCACCGCCGCCGAATACCCTGATGTGAGGCGCGCCAAGCTCGCGCAGGCGATCGACCATGTACCGGAAAAACTCGATATGCCCGCCCTGGTAAGAACTGACCGCGATGGCATCGGCATCTTCGTGCACGGCAGCGCGCACGATGTCGTCGACGCTGCGGTTGTGACCGAGGTGGATCACCTCGACACCCTGCGCCTGGATCAGGCGCCGCATGATGTTGATGGCTGCGTCGTGGCCGTCGAACAGCGACGCCGCCGTCACGATCCTCAGTGGCGCGTCGCGCGTCTCGCGAGGCGCGCTCGGCAGATCGCTTGCCACGCTCTCCATCGGTAGTCGGTCTCCGGATCAGGCACGCCAGAGGACCTCCGCTATTTTTGCGGAATCCTCAATAAAATCAAACGCTTTTGCCGTTGCAATAATTTTAATCCAGATTAAAATAATCCAAAATCGATCAAACCTCAAGTGCACGACCGACGACAGGATGTGTCCTGGCGATTGTCAGCGGTTCTGAAACTATGCGAATTCATCGGACAGGACACTAGGGACCCGACATGGCGCGAAATCCGGACGGTACACGCTTCGCGATCAAACGCGACCGCGTGCTCAGGGCCGCGGCTCACTGCTTCAATCAGAAGGGTTACAGCGGTACCTCGTTGAAGGACGTGGCCACCATGCTGGGGCTCACCGATCCCGCACTCTACTACTACGTCCGCAACAAGGAGGAACTGGTCTACCGCTGCTATCTCCGCGCCGCGGACGTCGGCAGCGAGGCCATGAACAGGGCGATAGCCGAAGGCGGATCCGGTCTGGATCAGCTGCGCGCGTACCTGCGCTATCACGTCGGTTTCATAGTCGGCGATCGGGGGCCGATTGCGATACTGAGCGAGATCCCGTCACTCGAGCCAGCGCATCGAGAGGAGATCCTGAAATTATCCCGGGTCCACAGCCGCAAGTTCGAGGCCATCCTCGAACGCGGGATCGAGGATGGCAGCATCGTCTGCCCGGACGTCAGGATGACCGGCAATGCGGTCATGGGCGCGATCAACTGGATTCCGAAATGGTTCCACGGCGACGCGAAGCTCGCCGCCAGGATCGCTTCCGAGTTCCCCGAAATCCTGTCGCGGGGGCTCGCTGCCCGCAAGCGCGCCTAGTCGCGAATCATCGTCGGCGCGCTGATGGCAGCAGTGTCGGCTTGGTAGAGGGCTAGGGGGATTCGAGATTCTTGTCGACCAGCTCCTGCAGTTCGCTGATGTCCAGCGACCGCGGATTCAGATCCTCGATCTCGATATTCGTATGGGCGGCGATATAGTTGAGCCGTTCCGCCATCCGCCGTTCGATACGCCCGTAGAATTCGGCGCCGGATACCGGGGCGCCCGCGCCCTTGCGATCGATCACGGTCATCGGCCCGGTATCCGATCCGAGATTCGAGCCGGTGCGCGTTTTCAGGATCTCGTAATCGGAACGGATGGCGTTCATCAACAGTTTCAAGTCTCCCAGCTGTTTCTTCAATTCGACGAACTGTCTGTCGGACGCGGCCCGTTGTTCCGATGTCAGGTTGGCCATCAACTCGTCGCGCACCTTGACGAATTCGGGCGTATTGCGTTCCGCCGCCAGCCGATACCAGGCCGAAGCGAGCACCCTGTCTTCCGGCACACCCTTGCCGGTCAGATACATGTAACCGACCATGTACTGTGAGTACTTGTCCCCGATCGGAACGAGTTCCTCGCGATAAATGAAAAAAGCCCGCTGGTAATTGCCGCGCTCGAAGACTTCTTCGGCCTTGCTCTGGACCTTGAGCGTCGCCAGGTTGGCCGGCGCACCCGGGAACGCTGCTGGCACTTGTGCATCGGCGACAAGCGGCTGCAGGGAGAGAAAAAGGACCAGAAGGGCAACAGGCTTTGCGGCCAATGAACTCACCGGAATGGAACAACCAAACGCACTCATTTCGACTGCTCGCCCCCGAACATAGTTCCTGCCAGGTTTCCGGGCGGCCCAGGATCAGCTCGCCAGCGTGCACTTGCCGTTGCGGAGCACGACGACGTCGCGCTCGGGTACCGTGCACTGGAACGACACGATATTGCCATCCTGCCACATGTCGGTCCGCAGCGTGTCCCCAGGCAGGACCGGAGCAGAGAATCGCGCGTCGAAGCCGGTGATCAACGTGTAGTCGTAATCGCAGATCGTTCTCAGGATGGCATGGCAGGCAATGCCGTAGGTGCACAGGCCGTGCAGGATAGGGGCGGGGAAACCTGCCCGGCGCGCCGTCGCCGGATCGGCATGCAGCGGATTTCGGTCGCCGTTCAGGCGGAACAACAGTGCCTGATCCGGTCGCGTCCGCATGCTGCAGGAGAGATCGGGATCCCGTCTCGGGACGCGGTGCGGAGTCGGTATCCTCCCCGCGGGTCCGCCGAATCCGCCGTCCGCACGGGCCACGATGGTGCTGTTGACAGTGAACAATGCCGTGTCGGTCTTCGCGAGCCGCCCCTCCGCTTCGACGATGAACACGGCGCCTCGCGCTTCGCCGCGGTCGAGCACCTCGACGATTCGCTTGTTGATCAAGAGCTCCGCGGCCGACGGCAGGGGTCGATGGAGCTGCAGCCGCTGCTCCGCATGCAGGACCTGCGTATAGTCCCAGCCGAGGTCCGCCGGGATCATGTCGGGCACAAGCACCGTGGCCAGTGTGGGCACCGTCCTGAGCGGCTGCCCCTGCTCATACACGTACGCCAGTTCCCGGGGTTCGAGTGAGTCGCGCCCGAAACCGATACTCTGCGCATACAGGATCGCCTCCGTGTCCCTGTACCGGTGCCGGAGTTCGGCCTCCGCCGCCGCCATCAGCTCGTCGTATCGAAGTGCCATATCGTCGCCCGGCAGCCGCTCAGCCGCACCTCATCTTGATCCGCATCAGGGTGCCTTCGGTTCGAGAAAAAAGTCCGGCGCAGGTTCCATGGCGGGATCGACGGCGTAGCCGCGCAGATCGTCGATCCCTTCTGCCTCGAGTACCTCGTCGTCCACGCAGAAGTTTCCCGTGAACTCGCGGCTGGGCCGCGTCAGTATCGCGTGCGCCGCGTCGGCCATGATATCCGGCTTCCGGGACCGCCGGAGCAGCTCATCGCCCCCCAGCATGTCCACGGCCGCGGTGGCGATCGTCGTGCGCGGCCACAACGCATTCACCGCGATCCCGCGGTCGCGGAATTCGCCGGCCATGCCCAGCACCGCGAGACTCATGCCGAATTTCGCCATCGAATAGGCGACGTGCGGTGCAAACCATTTCTCTTCCAGGTTGAGCGGCGGCGAGATCGTCAGGATGTGCGGATTGGCTGCCGCGAGCAGCCACGGCAGGCACAGCTTCGACACCAGGAACGTGCCGCGTGCATTGACCTGGTGCATCAGGTCGAACCGGCTCATGGTTATGGTTCGAGTATCCAGCAGTGCGATCGCGCTCGCATTGTTCACGACGATGTCGATGCCGCCGAAATGGCGGGCACCCTGTTCGATGGCGGAGTGCACCGCGGCTTCGTCGCGGATATCGCAGGCCACGGGGTACGCCCTGCCGCCGGCCTCCTCGATCTCGGCGGCTGCCGAATGAATCGTGCCGGGCAATTTCGGATGCGGCCGGTCGGTCTTGGCCGCGACGATGACGTTCGCGCCGTCGCGTGCGGCCCGCCTGGCGATCGCGAGGCCGATACCGCGGCTTGCGCCGGTCACGAACAGCGTCTTGTTCTCGAGCGTCGTCATGAGCTCCCCTGCAAGCGGCGATGATACCGTAACGTGTGTCCCGGCGAGGCCGCTACATCCTGAAGATGCCGAAGGGAGTCTCCGCCTCGGGCGGACGATTCAGTGCTGCCGACAGGCCCAGCGCCAGAATTCTTCGCGTATCGACCGGATCGATGACGCCGTCGTCCCAGAGCCTGGCGCTTGCATAGTAGGGATTGCCCTGTGTCTCGTACTGCTCGCGGATCCCGTCCTCGAATGCCGCGCGCTCGTCGGCCGGCCAGTCCTCGCCGCGCACATCGAAACCGTCCTGCTTCACCGCGGCCAGGACCATCGCAGCCTGCTCGCCGCCCATCACCGAGATCCGCGCGTTCGGCCACATCCACAGCAGGTTCGGTCCATAGGCGCGGCCGCACATCGCGTAGTTGCCGGCGCCGAACGAGCCGCCGATCACGACGGTAAATTTCGGCACCGTCGCAGTCGCCACCGCGTTAACCATCTTCGCGCCGTCTTTCGCGATCCCGGCATGCTCGACGCGCTTGCCGACCATGAAGCCCGTGATGTTCTGCAGGAACACGAGCGGGATCCGGCGCCGGTTGCACAGCTGGATGAAGTGCGCGCCCTTCTGGGCCGATTCCATGAACAGGATGCCGTTGTTCGCGACGATCCCGACCGGGCAGCCGTCGATGTGTGCGAAGCCGCACACCAGCGTGGAGCCATACAGCTTCTTGAACTCCTGGAACTCGGAGGCATCGACGATCCGGGCGATGACTTCGCGTACGTCGTACGGAAACCGGTACTCGCGGGACACGATGCCGTAGATTTCCTCGGCGGGAAACACCGGCTCTGCCGGCGGGCGCATCGCCAGGCGCTCCGGCTTTCTGCGATTGAGACTGGCGACGATGTCGCGTGCGATCGTCAGCGCATGCGTATCGTCGTCGGCGAGATGATCCGTAACGCCGGAGATTCGTGAATGCACGCTGCCGCCGCCGAGCGATTCGGCATCGATGACTTCCCCGGTCGCGGCTTTGACCAGCGGCGGACCGCCGAGGAAGATCGTGCCCTGGTTGCGGACGATGATCGCCTCGTCGCACATCGCCGGCACGTATGCGCCGCCCGCGGTGCATGAACCCATCACGACGGCGATCTGCGGGATGCCGCGGGCCGACATGCGCGCCTGGTTGTAAAAGATACGCCCGAAATGGTCGCGATCCGGGAAAACTTCGTCCTGGCGCGGCAGGAAGGCGCCGCCGGAATCGACGAGATAGATGCACGGCAGATGGTTCTGCTGCGCGATCTCCTGCGCCCGCAGGTGCTTCTTGACGGTCAGCGGATAGTACGTGCCGCCTTTGACGGTCGCGTCGTTCGCGACGATCATGCATTCGGTATTCTGCACGCGACCGATGCCCGCGATCAGGCCGGCGGCCGGCACCTCGTCTTCATATACGCCGTACGCGGCAAGCAAGCCTATCTCGAGAAACGGCGAGTCATCGTCGGTCAGCGCGTCGACCCGATCGCGCGGCAGCAGCTTGCCGCGCACGAGATGCCGTTCGCGCGAACGCGCCG
>JBAUVS010000147.1:0-5978 GCA_049583345.1 Woeseiaceae bacterium | reverse complement strand
GCTGAGGGGACCGGCCCGCCGCCGTAACCGGGCGGCGCAGAGCTTGACGTTTGCAGTCCGATTCGCTCTACTTCGGGGACTGAGGTTTTCTGTCACCCACGTAATGTGCCAGCACGCCGAAGCGTCGGCGTGAAAGAACACAGAAAACATATGGCGCGCCAGAGGTGCGTGGGTGCGAATGGCAAAGATACCAGCCAGACAATAAGGCCAGGACTTTGTCAACGAACCCGCGAGGAGGCCCCTGGCGGGTTTTTTTTGTGCACGCGAACGTCGGGGCACCGCCATGAACCTGCCGATCACGGAAGCCGAATTCAGTGACAGTGCCGTGCTGGGGGCGCCGGAGGACATCGCCCGCTCGCCGTGGGTCGTACTGAAGTTCGGCGGCACCAGCGTGTCCAGCGCCGGGAGCTGGGCCACCATCGCGGGACTGGTCCGCAACCGCCTCGCGGCCGAGCTCAAACCGGTCGTCGTACACTCCGCGCTGCAGGGTGTGTCCAACAAGCTGCTGGCGG
This sequence comes from Woeseiaceae bacterium, assembly GCA_049583345.1. Lineage (GTDB taxonomy): Bacteria > Pseudomonadota > Gammaproteobacteria > Steroidobacterales > Woeseiaceae > UBA1847. Next base: position 5,466 of record JBAUVS010000147.1, on the reverse strand, counting down.
CGTTACAGGCCGCTGCCGCGGGCGAGCGTACGGGGCTCGTGGCCGAGATCCGCGAGCAGCACTATCAGCTCGCACGGCAACTCGGTGTCGACGGTCCCGCCCTGCTCAACGACACCCTGCACGAACTCGAACAACTCATCGCCGGCGTGCGACTCGTGCGCGAAGTCAGCGTACGCGTCCACGTGCGCATCATGGCGCTCGGCGAACTCATGGCGACCCGGCTCGGCGCCGAATACCTGAACAAGGTCGGCATCCCGGTCGAATGGCTCGATGCGCGCGACCTGCTCACCAGTGTCAGCAGCGGCGGCGGCCAGCGTTCCCGCGACTACCTGTCCGCCAAATGCGCGTCGTTTGCCGACGCGGCCATGCAGGAACGTCTCGCGGCGAGCGGCAAGGTCATACTCACGCAGGGCTTCATCGCGCGGAACGAGTGGGGCGAGACCGTCATCCTCGGCCGCGGCGGCTCGGACACGTCGGCCGCCTACTTCGCCGGCCGGCTCGCGGCGCGGCGCCTGGAAATCTGGACGGACGTTCCCGGCATGTTCACCGCGAACCCCCGCGTGGTGCCGTCGGCGCGCCTGCTGTTGTCACTGCATTTCGACGAAGCCCAGGAGCTGGCGTCGGCCGGCAGCTCCGTGCTGCACCCGCGTTGCCTGTCGCCGGTGCGCGATTGCGGCATCCCGCTGTTCATCCGCTGCACGACGCAACCGGACATCGCGGGCACTGTCGTCTCCGCCGTGACCGAGGAAGTGGAGCCGCAGGTCAAGGGGATCTGCCTGCGCAACGGCCTGACGCTGATCTCGATGGACACCGTCGGCATGTGGCACGAAGTCGGCTTCCTCGCACGCGCGTTCACGGTGTTCAGCGAGCACGGCGTGTCCGTCGACCTCGTCTCGACGTCCGAGACGAACGTCACCGTGTCCATCGACACGGCCGACGGCATGCTGGCGCCCGACACGGAACGGGCATTGCTGGCCGACCTCGCGCCGCTATGCCGGGCCCGCACGATCACGGACTGCTCGGCGGTGAGCCTGGTCGGGCGCAAGATCCGCACGATCGTGCCGCGGCTCGCGCCGGCGCTGGAGGTCTTCGAAGAAGAGAAGATCCACCTGATGTCGCAGGCGGCGAACGACCTCAACCTCAGTTTCGTCGTCGACCAGGGCCAGGGTCCGAAGCTCGTGCGCAAGCTGCACGCCTCGATCATCGGCAAGGCCGGCGGCAGCCCGGCGTTCGGTCCGAGCTGGGAGCGCCTGCAGCACGGCGACGAGCCGGTCGTGCTCGCGCAGGACGTGTGGTGGGTGCAGAAGCGCGACCGTCTGCTCGAAGTCGCGCACGAGCAGCCGAACGCCTACGTGTACGATCGCGACAGCGTGCGGGAGGCGGCGCGCCGCCTGCTCGACCTCGGCAGCGTCGACCGCGTGCTGTACGCCGTCAAGGCGAACTTCAACGCCGAGCTGCTGCGGACGCTGGCCGGCGAGGGGGTGGACTTCGAGTGCGTCTCGCCGGGCGAGGTGGAATGGCTCGAGCGTTGCATCGAGGGGCTCGATCGCGGGCGCATCCTGTTCACGCCGAATTTCGCGCCGCGCCAGGAATACGCGTGGGCGCTCGACAAGGGTCTGCTCGTCACGCTGGACAACCTGTTTCCGCTGCAGGCCTGGCCGGAACTGTTCGAAGGCGTCGAGCTGTTCATCCGCATCGATCCGGGTCATGGCCGCGGACACCACGAAAACGTCAAGACCGCCGGCGTGCATTCGAAGTTCGGTATCCCGCGTTTCGAAGTCGACGAACTCGAACGGCTGGTCGGGGACGCCGGCGCGCGGGTCGTCGGCCTGCACGCGCACAGCGGCAGCGGCATCCTCGACCCGGACAACTGGCGTGCCGTCGCCGTGGAGCTCGCCGAGGTCGCGAAGCGGTTCCCGTCGGTGCGCGCGATCGATCTCGGCGGCGGCATCGGCGTGCCGGACAAACCCGGCGATCAGGCGTTCGACCTCGAGAAGCTGGACGCCACCCTGCACGACATCCGCGAGTCCTACCCGGATTACGCACTCTGGCTCGAGCCCGGCCGCTATCTCGTCGCGCAGGCCGGCGTGCTGCTGACCCACGTCACGCAGGTGAAGGGCAAGGGCGATCAGCGCTACGTCGGTGTCGGAACCGGGATGAACTCGTTGATCCGGCCGGCGCTGTACGGTGCGTATCACGAGATCGTGAACCTGACGCGCGCCGACGAGACGGCGACGGACACCGTGACGATCGTCGGGCCGATCTGCGAGACCGGCGATCGCCTCGGCAGCGACCGGCTGCTGCCGCCGACGCAGGAGAACGACGTCATCCTGATCGCGAACGCCGGTGCCTACGGTTACGTCATGAGCTCTTATTACAACCGCCGCGAGGTTGCGCCGGAAGTCGTAATCTGACGTGCCCGGCCACGAGGTCGCGCTGGCAAGCAGCGCTCCTACACATTCGCGTGGCGGGACTCGAGGGCGGCGACGACGTCGGCGAGCGCGATGTCGCGGGCATGGAGCAACACGAGCAGGTGATAGACCAGGTCGGCGGCCTCGTCGACGACTTCGTCGCGATCGCCGGCCGCGGCGGCGAGCGCCAGCTCGACGCCTTCCTCGCCGACTTTCTGCGCGATGCGCCGCACACCGGCCTGCAACAGGCGAGCCGTGTAGCTGTCTTTCGCGTCGGCAGTATGCCGGTTCGCGATGAGGGTCTCCAGGGTTTGCAGGAAGTCGGTTGTCATGGTGTTGACCTCAGGGTCGGATGTCGATGCCGTTCCCGGCCAGGTAGCGTTTCAGGTCCGGGATGGGCAACTCGGCGCTGTGGAATACGCTGGCCGCGAGTGCGCCGTCGACGCGCGAGCGCGTGAACACGTCGAGGAAGTGCTCGCGCGCACCGGCACCGCCGGACGCGATGAGCGGCACGCTACTGTGCGCGCGGACCAGGGCCAGTTGTTCGGTGTCGTAGCCGCGGCGTACACCGTCGCGGTTCATGCAATTGAGGACGATCTCGCCGGCGCCGCGGTCCTGGGCTTCGCGAATCCAGGCGAGCGTCGAACGCTGCGCGGCGGCGGTCTTGTCCGGGTCGCCGGTGTTCCGGTACACGAAATAGCCGCCGTCTTCCTCGCGGCTGTCGACGCCGAGCACGACGCATTGCGATCCGAAGCGCCTGGCGAGCTCGCCGATCAGCGCCGGGTTTTCGAGCGCCGGCGAGTTGACGGAAATCTTGTCGGCGCCCTTGTTGAGGACGTCCTCGGCGTCGGCGATGCTGCGTATGCCGCCGGCGACGCAGAACGGGATGTCGATGACGGCCGCGACGCGGTCGACCCAGCCCCGGTCGACGCTGCGACCGTCCGGACTCGCGGTGATGTCGTAGAAGACCAGCTCGTCCGCACCTTCGGAACAGTAGCGACGGGCGAGCTCGATGATGTCGCCGACGATGCGATGATCGCGGAAGCGCACGCCCTTGACGACGCGGCCGTCACGGACATCGAGGCACGGGATTATGCGCTTCGCCGGAATGCTGCCATCTCCTTCGCGGTGATCCTGCCCTCGAGCAGGGCCCGCCCCGTGATCGCGGCCGGGATGCCGTTCGCGCGCAGCGTCTGCAGGTCGCGGAGGTTGCGGACGCCGCCCGACGCCTGCAGGGCGAGGTCCGGGAAACGCTTCAGGATGCGGAGGTAGAGTTCGACGTTCGGGCCCTCCATGGCGCCGTCGCGGCCGACGTCCGTGCACAGCACGTGCGTCAGGCCGGCGTCGTGGAAGTCGTCGATGTATTCGAACACGGACGTGTTGCTGGACTGGGTCCAGCCGTGGGTCATCACCAGCGGCTCCCCGCGGGCATCGAGTTTGACGTCGAGGGCAAGGACGATCCGTTCGCCGCCGAGCTGCGCGAGCAGGGACTTGACGAGATCCGGGTCGGACGCCGCGAGACTGCCGATGACGCAGCGTGCGATGCCGGCCTGCAGCCACTGTGTCGCGGTCTCGCGGTCCCGTATGCCGCCGCCGAGCTGGATGCGCAGCGGCGTCTCGCGCGCGATGGCCTGCACGATCTCGCGATTGACCTGCCGGCCCGAGCGCGCCCCGTCGAGGTCCACGACGTGCAGGTCGGTGGTCCGCAAGCCGGCGAATCGCCGCGCGATCTGCACCGGGTCGTCCCCGTAGACGGTGGACTGCTCGAAGTCGCCGCGCAGCAGCCGGACGCACTGGCCGTCCTTGAGGTCGATTGCGGGGATCACGTTCACGCGTCGGCCCCGAGGAAGTTGCGCAACAGCTGCGAGCCTGCCGCCGCCGAGCGTTCCGGATGGAACTGGGCGGCGACGAAATTGCGCTCGCTGACGACGGCGGAGAACGCCGCGGCGTGTTCCGCGGACGCGACGGTGACGTCGGAGACGGGCAGCGCGTAGCTGTGCACGAAATAGAAGTAACTGCCGTCGCCGAGACCGTCCAGCAGCGCGTGATCGCTGCGCCGCACGATCGGGCACCAGCCCATGTTCGGTATCGGATGCCGTGGGTCGGCCGGCAGCCGCGTCGCCGTGCCGGGGATGACCCCGAGACATTCGACGTCATCCTCTTCCGAAGCGTCGGCGAGTAACTGCAGGCCCAGGCAGATGCCGAGCACGGGTTGCGTGAGGCCGCGGATGACGTCGACCAGGCCGCAGTTGCGCAATCGTTGCATGGCATCGCGCGCCGCGCCGACGCCGGGCAGGATGACGCGCGGCGCGCGGCGGATGGCGCCGGCATCGGTGGTGAGCGTCGCGTCAGCTCCGAGGCGTTGCAGCGCGTACACCAGCGAGGCGATGTTCGCGCCGCCGCTGTCGATGATGGCGACCCGGGAATCGCCCATGTCAGGCCAGCATGCCCTTGGTCGACGGCATCTCGTCGCCTTCGCGGTGCAGGGCCTGGCGCAGGCAGCGGCCGACACCCTTGAAACAGGCTTCGACCATGTGGTGCGTGTTCTCGCCGCGGACCTCGAGGTGCAGGGCGGCGCCCAGCGCTTCGGCGAGCGAGCGGAAGAAGTGTTCGACCATCTCGGTGGACAGCGCGCCGACGGACTCGCGCGGGAAGCGGCCCTCGAACACGAAGCGGCCGCGCCCGGACAGGTCCAGCGACACCCTGGCTTCGCTCTCGTCCATGGGCAGCACGAAACCGTAGCGGCCGATACCGCGTTTCTCGCCGAGTGCCCTGCGCAGCGCAGTGCCGAGGCAGATGGCCGTGTCCTCGACGGTGTGGTGCTCGTCGACTTCGGTATCTCCCGCGCACTCTAGCGTCAGCGAGAAGCCGCCGTGCTTCGCGATCTGCTCGAGCATGTGATCGAAAAAGCCGATGCCGGTAGCGACGGCCACCGGCGCGGCGACGTCGAGGTTGACGGCCGCGCGGATGCGCGTCTCGCGCGTGTCGCGTTCGACGAGTGCCTGCCGGTCAGCGTGACAGAGCGCGATCGCGATCTGCGCCCAGCCGAGTCCGC
>JBAUVS010000146.1:0-3079 GCA_049583345.1 Woeseiaceae bacterium | reverse complement strand
CGCTGGCGATCCTGGTCGACGACGGCAAGCTGGACTGGGACGGCCGCGTGATCGACTACCTGCCGGAATTCCGCATGCAGGATCCCTGGGTCACGCGTGAATTCACGGTGCGCGACCTTCTGACGCATCGCAGCGGGCTACCGCTCGGCGCCGGCGACCTGTTGCTGTTCCCGGACGGCAACGCGACGGTGGCCGACATCATCCACGCGCTGCGGTACCTGAAGCCGGCGACCAGTTTCCGTTCGCGCTTCGCCTATGACAACCTGATGTACATCGTGGCGGGCGAGGTCGTCGCCCGGGTTGCGGGGACGCCGCTGGAGGACTTCGTCGAGCAGCGCGTACTGGCCCCGCTGGGGATGGACGACTGCGTCGCATCGGCGAATCGGGCACCGGCGGACGCCGTGGTGGCGACGCCGCACATCCTGGTCGACGGCGATCTCGTGACGACGACGTCGCGCGTCCCCGAAACCGCCGCGGCCGCGGGCGGCATCACCTGCAGTGCCCGGAGCATGGCGAAGTGGATGACGTTCGTGCTCGACGGAGGCGCCAGGGCGGACGGCGAGCGGCTCATCAGCGAGGCGCAATTCGCGCAACTCGTCGGTCCCGTGACCCTGCTGCCGGTGGCGCCGTATCTCGAGGAACACGCCGGCAGCAGCATGAACGCATACGCGCTCGGCTGGGGAATCTCGACCTTCTACGGGCAGCCGATCTGGTCGCACGGCGGCGGCGTCTGGGGCATGACGACCTTCATCGCGATCCTGCCCGAGCAGCACCTGGCCGTGTTCGCGAGCGGTAACCAGATGTCCGTGGCGCCGCATGCCGTCGTTTACGACATCCTCGACCGATTCCTGCGCGGCTCGACGCCGGCCGCCGGCCAGGACTGGATATCCATCATCGCCGACACGATCCACGAGCGGCGGAGCAAAGCCGACGAGGCGGTCGCCGCCGCCCGGGACGCCCGCAATGCCGACAGCACGCCGAGCCTGCCGCTTGCCGACTACGCCGGCACCTATCGCGACGACTGGTACGGCGAGATACACATCTCGCTCGCCGACGACGGACGCCTGTGGTTCAGGTCCGACAGGAATCCGACGCTCGAGGGGCCGCTCGAGCATTTCCAGTACGACACGTTCATCGTGCGCTGGACGGACCGCCGGCTGCACGCCGACGCCTATATCACGTTCTCGCTGGACGCGGCGGGCAAGGCGGAGCGTGTCCGGATGAAAGCGGTATCGCCGGCGACGGACTTCTCCTTCGACTTCCGCGACCTGGACCTGCGGCGCATGGAGTGAGAGCGGCTACGCGCTGGTTTCAGTCGCCTTCGATGGTCGTCACTCCTCGGCAGTCTCCAGGCGGCGCAATTCCTCGATGAAGCTGCGGCGGCCGCCGGTGAGCCGGAGCGCCTTCCAGACGGGCCACAGCCGTCGCACGCGCTTCGCGAACTCGTCGCGGTAGTACTCCTCGTCGAGGAAACCCTGCTGATACTGGAAGTGCATGTTGTCCCAGTGCGCCTGCTGGGCGATGTGCCACTGCCGAAGCCGCGTATGCTCCTCCGGCGTCAGTTTTTCCAGCGCCGCCAGGTCCTCCGGGTAACCCGCCGCCACGGCCTTGTGGATGATGCCGCCGATCTCCGACGAGGCGGCCCGCACCAGCATGGCCTGCAGCGCATCCGAGCGTACCTGGTAGGTCTGTGCCAGCGCGAGGCGCTGCGACACCTCGAGCGAGTGCGTGTTCTGCCGTACCTGCACCGCCAGGTAGACGAGGGTTGCGATGACGCCGATGGCGCCGAGGAATTCGCCCAGCGCACCGAGTTCCATGATGGTCATGACCGTGATCTCCGCCGATTTATCTGTACGGCGCCATTATCGCGCACTTGCGGCGGCGGGTAGAATGCGCAGGACCCAACGGGTTTTCGATATGGGCAGATCCATCATCATCATCGGCCTCGTCCTGGTCGTCGTCGGCGCCCTGATGCGCTACGCGCCCTGGGCCGTGAGCTGGTTCGGCAAATTGCCGGGCGACTTGCGCTTCCAGAGCGGCAATACCCGCGTGTTCATACCGATCACGTCGATGATCATCGCCAGTGTCGTGCTGACGCTGCTCGTCAGTTTCTTTCGACGTTGACCACCTTCAGAAAATCCACCAGCCGTCGTCGTCGAGATCCTTCTCGCAGCGCTTGAGTTGGGCGCCCCACTCACGCGCGCGGTAGTCGACCCGGCGTGCCGTGTCCTTCAGCTGCCGATCGCGTTTCCAGGTCCCTCTCTTCCAGCCGCCCTGGCCTTCGTGATAGGCGAGGTACTGGTTGTATGGGTCCCACTTGGAGATGCCGTCGAGCTTGTAGGACTGGTCGGTGTACCAGCCGACGAAGTCGATCGCGTCGCCGAAATCGTCGCGGTCGGCGAAACGATGGCCGGTATCACGCTTGTAGCGGTCCCAGGTGCTCTCGAGCGCCTGCGCGTAGCCGTACGCGTCGGAGGGACGCGTCCACGGGATGAAACCCAGGAGTTTCGTCCGCGGCGGCTTGGCGTCGAATTTGAACGTCGATTCCTGGTGGATGATCGCGAGCTGCACATGGATGGGAGTACCCCAGCGCTTCTCCGATTTCTTCGCCTCTTTGTACCACTTGCCCTTTTCCTTGAAGATCGCGCAGATGTTCTCGACGTTGGTCGGCGGAGTCGTGCCGCAGGCCGCGAACACGACAAAGCCGGCCAGCAGCAGTGCTGCCAGTCGGCGATCAGTCATCGTCCGTGATGATGACTCGGGCGCTCGAGACCAGCTCGACGTACTCCTCCTGCGCGGAGCGGCTGCCGAGATGGACGAAGAACGACTCGTCGACCTCGGGCAGGCTGTCGTCGATCAGCGGGATCAGCAGTGTCGCGGTATCGCCGCCGTCGGTGAAGACCCGGGTCGGCCGTTCGGTCGCGATGTAATCCTTGCCCGCCATGGCGGACTTGTCGCTCGTCCACCAGTAGACAGGGGTATCCGCGGCACCCGAACGCCGGACGGTGATACTCGCGACGCCGTCGCCTTCCGACACGCGGACTTCCGACACGCCGAATCCGTAGGCAGGCTCTGGCGG
>JBAUVS010000145.1:0-8377 GCA_049583345.1 Woeseiaceae bacterium | reverse complement strand
GGTGTGTTCCGGCACATGCGTTTCATGCCGACCGGCGGCATCTCCGCGGCCAATCTCGCCGAGTACCTGGCCGTGCCGGCCGTGCTCGCCTGCGGCGGGAGCTGGCTCACGCCGAAGGACGCGATCGCGGCCGGCGACTACGGCCGCGTGACGGCACTGGCCGAAGAAGCCATCGCCATCGCTACTGAAGTGCGAGGTGCGAAATGATGAGAGAATTCCTGAGCTTCGGCGAAATCATGCTGCGCCTGAAGTCTCCGGATCACGAGCGCCTGTTCCAGTCGCCGGCGCTCGAGGCGACCTTCGGCGGCGGCGAAGCCAACGTGGCGGTGTCGCTTGCCAACTTCGGCCTCGATGCCGGTTTCGTGTCGATACTGCCGGCCAACGACATCGGCGAGGCTGCGCTGCGCGAACTGCGTCGGTTCGGCGTCGATACCTCGCACGTGCGGCGCGCCGGCACGCGCCTCGGTATCTATTTCCTCGAGACCGGCTCGAACCAGCGGCCCTCGAAGGTCGTCTACGACCGCGCACATTCCGCGATCGCCGAGGCCAAGCCCGGCGACTTCGACTGGCCGGCCGTGTTCGCGGGCGCGAAGTGGTTCCACATCACCGGGATCACGCCGGCGCTCAGCCAGGGCGCCGCCGACCTGTCGATCGAAGCCTGCCGTGCAGCGAAGTCCGCGGGCCTGACCGTGTCCTGCGACTTCAACTTCCGGGGCAAGCTCTGGAAGTACGGCAAGTCCGCGCCGGAGGTCATGACCGAACTCGTCAAGCACGTCGACGTCGGCATCGCGAACGAGGAAGACTGCCAGAAGTCACTGGGGATCGAGGTCGACGTCGCCGTCGAGAGCGGCGAGCTCGACACCAGGAAATACGAGGCGCTGACGGCCAAGGTGCTCGATACCTTCCCCGACATGACGACGATCGCCGTGACGTTGCGCGAATCGCACAGCGCCGATCGTAACGGCTGGTCGGCCTGCCTCCGGGACCGCGCCGGCTTCCGCCTGTCGCGCCGTTACGAGATTACCGACATCGTCGACCGGGTCGGCGGCGGCGACAGTTTCGCCTCCGGACTGATCTACGGACTCGATGCCTACGACGATCGCCAGCAATCGCTGGAATTCGCGGTGGCAGCGAGCTGCCTGAAGCACACGATCCAGGGCGACTTCAACCGGGTCAGCGTCGCTGAGGTCGAGCACCTGATGGGCGGCGACGCATCGGGGCGGGTGCAGCGCTGATACGATCACCCGAGTCATTGCAGGACAGTGCCGATAACTGACGCCAAGGTCTTGACAACAGTCGCGCGCCGCACATTTCTACAAGCGGGTGTCGGTGCTCTGGCAATGCCCGTATCGCTGGCCGCAATGGTGGCCGATGCGTCGCCAGTGGCGCGTACCGCTCATGGCGAGGTACGTGGGTACGTTGACTCTGGCGTGCGTGTGTTCAAGGGCATTCGGTACGGCGCGGACACCGCGCCGTACCGATTCCAGCCGCCACGTCGGCCGGCATTCTGGGAAGGCGTGCTCGAAGCATTCGAGTACGGCAACGCGTCGCCGCAGGACGGAACCGACGAACCGATCAGCGAAGACTGCCTGTTCCTCAACGTATGGACACCTGGAATCGGCGACGGTCGCAAGCGGCCAGTGATGTTTTACATCCACGGAGGTGCCTACAATCACGGTTCGGGTTCCAGCCCGCTCTACGACGGCGCCGCGCTAGCGCGGCATGGTGATGTCGTCGTTGTCACCGTCAACCACAGGCTCAATGCATTCGGCTATCTGTACCTGCAGCACTTTGGCGCCGGCGCTTTCGCCGACTCCGGCAATTGTGGTCAGCTGGACCTAGTTCTCTCCCTCGAGTGGGTGCGCAACAACATCGCGGCGTTCGGTGGCAATCCCGACAAGGTGCTGGTCTTTGGTCAGTCCGGCGGCGGCGCGAAGATCGCGACGATGATGGCCATGCCCGCGGCCGCCGGGTTGTTCCATCGGGCCGCGTCGATGAGCGGCCAGCAGGTCACGGCTTCGGGCCCCGCGAATGCGACGCGCCGCACGAGCGCGTTCCTCGACGAGATCGGCGTCGATCCGGCGGATGCCGTCAGCCTGTCGAGCCTGCCGGTCGAGAAGCTTCTGCGGGGCCTCGAGGCGCCGGACCCGGTGCTCGGTTTCGGTCCGGTCTACTTCGGCCCCGTCCTCGACATGCGCTCTCTCCTGCGCCATCCCTTCTACCCGGATGCCGCGCCCCAGTCGGCCGACATACCGATGATCATAGGCAACACGCACGACGAGACGCGCGCGTTCCTCAGGGGGCCGCGTTATCAGGATCTCGATTGGGAAGACCTGCCCGAACTGCTGATACCGAACATGCGCGTCGACATACGGCCGGAATTCGTGATCTCGTACTACCGGAAGCTCTATCCGGACTATTCGCCGACGCAGATCTTCTTCGCTGCGACAACCGCGGCGCGTTCCTGGCGTGCGGCGATCATCGAGGCCGAAGAGAGGGCGAAACAGGACGGCGCGGATACCTTCGTCTACCAGCTCGATTTCGCAAGCCCGTTACATCCTGAACTCGGTGCGCCGCATGCGTTCGACATTCCGCTCGTGTTCGGCAACCTCGGGGCCGAGGGGTCGATCACTGGAACCGGGGACGAGGCGAAGGCGGTGTCCGTGATGATGAGCGACGCATTCCTGGCTTTCGCTCGAAAAGGCAGGCCACACTCGGATCTGCTGCCCAAGTGGACGCCGTACACGCTCGAAAAGCGCGAGACCATGATCGTCAACACGAAGCCGCGCATAAAGAGCGACCCGCGCGGCGAGGAGAGGAAACTCTTCGCGACGGTCCCCTACGTCCAGCCCGGAACCTGACAAGCCTTCCTCAGCGAGAGTCCGAGCGGCCGGATGCCGCGACCAGTTTGCACGCGAGCTTGCCGTCGTCGCCGAAGTCGATACGCGCCACCTGGCCGGGCGATACTTCGTGAATCCCGGAGGTCTGGCCTGTCGCGATGACATCACCAGCCTTGAGCGGGCGGCCGCGCCGGGCCGCGAGCTCGAGCATGAACTGGACCGACCGGGTCACGCCTCCGGTCAGCGTATAGGCGCCGCCTCTGCCCGTGGATCGATCGTCCAGAAAGGCCTCACAGGTGAGGGTCCCGGGATCGCGCGTGGTCCAATCGGAAATCGCCGGCCCTACGATGAGGCCGACATTGTTGCCGAAGTCGGAGGCCGTCACGGTAGGCCCCAGATCGTTTATTGCAGAGAATGGGCTGCTGGCGATCTCGAGCCCGATGTGCAGTTCGCCGATCATCGTTTCGGCATCGTCCCTGCTCCAGTCGGTCTTCGCACGCGGCGCATCCTCGGCGATAACGGCGACGAATTCGGCTTCGACGGCCGCGAATCCGCTCTCGAATACCGGCATCTCGGAATCTTCGCCGTTGGGCCGCCGGCGGATCGCCTTGTTGAAAATCGGACCCGCCAGGCGGTCGCAACCGTACTGCTCCTCTAACGCCGGAGGGATACGGCCCACCTTCCAGCCGCCGACCGTGTCCGGCCAGAGATCGATCGCAATGTCCTGAATCCGGTATGCCTCTTCGAGACTCGCAGGTTGCGGTCCGGGATAGGCATCGAGCGGCGCCGCCGTCAGGCGAGCTTGCACGAAACTCTCGGCAATACTTTGCAAGGTATTCCGGCTCGGAATCCGGTTCTTGGTCTTTTTCTCTAAGGTCATTCAGGGCCCCGGAGTCCGCCAAACTTTGATTGTGGACTTGGAATTGTATATCGTCCAAGCTATTTTGGAAACCGGTGTCATTCTTCGGCAATCAACGTTCGGCCGATGCCATTGGCGGGGCAACAAAGGTTATGAAACAAACACTTACAGAGTGGAGGTCAGCACGGTCCCGGCGCCTGACCGCCTTATGCGCAGTCCTGTTTCTGTTGGCGCCGAGCTTTCGGCTGGCTGCTGCGACCGAGCCGGCATTTGCGGGCGCAGCGGGCCTGGCGTCCTCGACGGCGAAGAGCGCGGCCACGGGACCTGAGCGGTGTCGGCCGCGGGCGGGCAGGATACAATCGAGAGCAGGTATCGAACGCAGCGCCGGGACCGGCCGGGTAATGACCAAGTCAGGAAGAGATATCAGAACGCCGGCACAAGGCAAGTCCGGCAAGCTTACGATCAGCGACATCGCGAAGATGGCTGGGGTGTCGAAGAAGACCGTCTCACGGGTCATCAATCACTCAGGTCTCGTCAAGGAAGCGACGCGCGAGAAAATCATGCGCGTCGTCGAACAGTACGGCTATCAGCCCGACCCGCAGGCACGTGCACTCGCTCTGAGGCGTTCCCAGCTGATCGCTCTGATCTCGGACCAGCCGAATCCGCAGTACATCGTGGATATCCAGTCGGGCATCCTCGACAGCCTCGCCGGTACCAGCTACCAGCTCGTCATCCGCCCCTGCGATCGACGCTCGCCGACGCTGCACGACGACATCTGCGAGATCATCCAGCACCAGAAGTTCTTCGGGGTGATCCTCACGCCGTCGATCTCCGAGGACGATGAACTCATCGGCCGGCTGCGGCAGATCGAGTGCGCCTACGTGCGTATCGCGGCGGTGTCGCTCGACCTGCCCGGGAACATGGTCGAGACGCACGATTACGTCGGCGCCGCCGAGGCGGCGCGCCACATCGCCAGTCTCGGCCACCGCCGCATCGCGCACATCCGCGGCCCGGACATCTTCCTGTCGGCCAAGGAGCGCCTGCGCGGTTTCCGGGTCGGCCTGGCCGAGTACGGCCTGAAGGTCGACGAGTCGTACCTGCTGACCGGCGGCTATACATTCGACTCCGGCATGGAATGCGGCGAGCGGCTGCTTTCGCTGCCGGAGCCGCCGACGGCGGTGTTCGCGGGGAATGACGAGATGGCCGTCGGCGTGTACCAGGCGCTGCGGCGGGCGGGCATGCGCGCACCGGACGACCTCTCCATCGTCGGTTTCGACGATGCGCCGATCGCGACCCGGATCTGGCCGACCCTGACGACGGTCAGGCTGCCGATCGTCCATATGGGCCGCACCGCGGCGCAGCTGCTCGTCTCGAATCAGGACCGCCTGGCCATGGAGCCGCCGACGGCGACCTCGGTGATGCCGAGCCTCATCGTGCGCGGGTCCACCGCGCCGCCGCCGGAGCACGCCCCTTCAAATCTACAATGACACCGGTTACCATCACCGGTTCATTCATTCAAAGACGGAGCCCGATCGAATGTACCGAAAAGTCTACCAGGCAACCCATCCGGACATGATGGCGGGGGCGTCCAACGACGCGCTCAGGGAACGCTATCTCGTCACCGGGCTGTTCGGGGCAGACGCGATCAGTCTGAATTACTCGCACACGGAACGCCTGGTCGTCGGCAGCGCGGCTCCCGTCAAGAAAGCATTGCGCCTGCCGGACCAGTCCGAGCCGGTGGCCGGCGCGCCGTTCCTCGAGCGGCGCGAACTCGGCATCGTCAACGTCGGTGCCGGTGCGGGCGAAGTGAGTGTCGACGGCGAGACCTTCGCGATGCAGCCGCGTGACGGCCTCTACGTGCCCATGGGCAGCAAGGAGGTCGTGTACTCGAGCAGCGACGCGGAACAGCCGGCGCAGTACTACCTCGCCTCGACGCCGGCACACGCCCGCTTCGATCTCGTCAAGCTGTCGATCGACGATGCCGTGCCGCTGGAGCTCGGGGCGCTGGAGACCTCGAACGAGCGCACCATCTACAAGTACATCGTGCCCGAGACCTGCCGTTCGGCCCAGCTCCTGCTCGGCCTCACGATACTCGCGCCCGGCAGCGTCTGGAACACGATGCCGCCGCACCTGCACGACCGCCGTTCCGAGATCTACTTCTACTTCGACCTCGGCGAGGACGAACGCGTGTTCCACTTCATGGGCGAACCCGAATCGATGCGCCACATTGTCGTGCACGACAGGGAAGCGGTCATCTCGCCGCCGTGGTCGATCCACATGGGTTGCGGCAATAGCAATTACGCCTTCATCTGGGCGATGGGCGGCGAGAACCTGGACTACACGGACATGAACGTCCTCGACATCTGCCAGCTGAAATAGTGCGCATTACCCGGACAGGCTCCCAGGCATGAGCGGCGGACCTTTCGATCTCGCGGGCAAGGTCGCTGTCGTCACCGGCGCGAACACGGGTCTCGGGCAGGCGATGGCCGTCGCGCTCGCGTCCGCTGGCGCGGACGTCGCACTGGTCGGGCGCTCGGAACCCGCCGAGACCGAAGCGCGGATCGCCGGGCTCGGCCGCAAGACGGCGGTCATCATGGCCGACCTCTCGTCCGTCGGCGTCGTCAGCGGCGTCGTCGTGCAGGCAGCGAAAGCACTCGGCCCGGTCGATATCCTCGTCAATAACGCCGGCATCATCCGGCGCGCGAGCGCGCTGGAATTCGGCGAGCAGGACTGGGACGACGTGCTCGCGACCAACCTCAAGGTGCCGTTCTTCCTCGCCCAGGCCGCGGCGAAGTCGATGGTCGACGGCGGCCGCGGCGGCAAGATCATCAACGTCGCGTCGCTGCTGTCTCTGCAGGGCGGCATCTGTGTGGCATCCTATACCGCGAGCAAGAGCGGTCTCGCCGGGCTCACGCGCCTGCTCGCGAACGAATGGGCGGCACAGGGCATCAACGTCAACGCGATCGTGCCGGGATATTTCGCCACCAACAACACGAAGGCGCTGCGCGAGGACGAGACGCGCAACCGCCAGATCCTGGAACGCATCCCGGCGGGGCGCTGGGGCGACCCCGAGGACCTCGGCGGTGCGGCGGTGTACCTCGCTTCGCGCGCGTCGGACTACGTAAACGGTGCGCTGATCCCCGTCGACGGCGGCTGGCTCGCGCGCTAGATCACCGCACACGCATGTCCAGACTCTCGCTGCATCCGGACCGACTCTTTCCCGCCGACAAGGAAGAACGGGCTATCGCAAGGCGCCTGTATTCGCTTGTCGCGGACCTGCCGATCATCAGTCCGCACGGACACACCGATCCGCGCTGGTTCGCCGGCAACGAACCGTTTACCAATGCGACCGAGCTGTTGCTCGTACCGGATCACTATCTGTTCCGCATGCTGTTCAGCCAGGGCGTCGCGTTCGATGACCTTGGCATCCCGCAGGTCAACGGCAAGGTGCGCGCGCGCGACCCTCGGGCCGCGTGGCGCCTTTTCGCGGATCACTATTACCTGTTCCGCGGCACGCCGTCGCGCATGTGGCTCGACTGGGTGTTCCTCGAGGTCTTCGGCATGACCGAGCGGCTCACGCCGGACACGGCCGACTCGTACTACGACGCGATCGAGGCGCAGCTCGCGCGCGACGAATTCAGACCGCGCGTCCTGTTCGAGCGCTTCGGCATCGAGGTGCTCGCGACGACGGAGTCGCCGCTGGATACACTGGAACATCACGAAACGATCCGCGCCAGCGGCTGGTCCGGCCGCGTCATCACGGCTTACCGACCGGACCCCGTCGTCGACCCGGAGTTCCCCGGTTTCGCCGACAACGTGACGGCGTTCGGCGAACTGACCGGGGAGGACACCGGTAACTGGCGGGGCTATCTTGCCGCCCATCGCCGGCGCCGTGAATTCTTCGCCGCACACGGCGCGACTTCGACCGATCACGGCCACCCGAGCTGCCGCACCGCGGATCTCGGCGATGCGGAAGCCGAACGACTGTTTGCACGGGTTCTCGCCGGCGGCGCGTCGCGAGAGGACGCCGAGCTGTTCCGGGCGCAGATGCTGACCGAGATGGCCGCGATGAGCGTCGACGACGGGCTCGTGATGCAGATCCACCCGGGTTCGTTCCGCAGCCACAATCCGACGATCCTCGCGACCTTTGGTCGCGACAAGGGATTCGACATCCCGATGCGGACCGACTACGTGTCGGCGCTCAAGCCCCTGCTCGATCGCTTCGGCCTCGATCCCCGCTTCGCACTGATCGTCTTCACGCTCGATGAGACGAGCTACAGCAGGGAGCTTGCGCCGCTCGCCGGCGTGTACCCCGTGCTCAAGCTCGGGCCGGCGTGGTGGTTCCACGATTCACCGGAAGGCATGCGCCGTTTCCGGCAGATGACGACCGAGACAGCCGGCTTCTACAACACCGTCGGTTTCAACGACGACACGCGCGCCTTCCTGTCGATTCCGGCACGCCACGACGTCGCGCGCCGCATCGACTGTGCGTACCTCGCCACGCTGGTCGCCGATCATCGCCTGCCGGAAGAAGAGGCGGCCGAAGTGGCGGCGGCACTGGCCTACGAGTTGCCGAAGCAGGCCTACAAGCTGGACGGCGTCGCATCGTAGCGGCAGCCGTCTGGCACGAGGGGTCGGAGTGAACGCGAATCGCAGATCCTTTCTCGCCGGCACGCTC
>JBAUVS010000144.1:0-7396 GCA_049583345.1 Woeseiaceae bacterium | reverse complement strand
CCTCGGCGATGCCGGCGAGATCCAGTGCCCAGTCCTCGCGGGCACGCATCAGCGCAAAGCCCTCGGCGTAGGCCTGCATGAGGCCGTATTCGATGCCGTTGTGCACCATCTTCACGAAGTGGCCGCTGCCGGTTGGCCCGGTGTGGATCCAGCCGCGATCCGGGGCCGGCGCCAGCGCCTCGATCACGGGCCGCAGCCGCGCGATGGCGGCGTCCGGTCCGCCGATCATCAGCGCGTAGCCGTTCTCGAGCCCCCAGATGCCGCCGGAGACGCCGGCATCGACGAAGTCGATGCCGTGATTTTCCAGCGCCTTGCCGCGCCGGACCGAGTCCCGGTACCAGCTGTTGCCGCCATCGACGAGCACGTCGCCGGCCGCCAGGCGATGCGCCAGCGCCTGCACCAGATCCTCGGTCGCATCGCCGGCCGGGACCATCAGCCAGACGACCCTGGGCGCAGCGAGCTTCGATACGAGTTCGTCGACCGACGCCGCCGCGACGAGCCCGTGCTCCGCGGCGAGGGCCTCGGTGCGCGTCGCGTCCCGGTTGTAGCCCACGACCTCGATCTCGTTGCGGCGCAGCCGGCGGGCCATGTTGCCGCCCATCCTGCCGAGCCCGATCATGCCCAGTTGCATCCTGTACTCCTCGGGAATTGCGTATTCCTGCCGTCTGGCTAGCCCGTAGCATTGGCAGTCAATTGGGTTCGCGAAGTGCGATACTAGCGCATTCGGGAATGTGCCGATCATGAATACACTCCGCTGCATCGCTCTGGCTCTGACGACAACAGGCATTGCCGGACAGGCGGCCGCGCACGAGGAACACGCGCCTTACCTCGAGGAGATCGTCGTCTACGGCCGCGCGGAACAGGTGATCGGCGAAGCGCAGTCCGCCTCAGAGGGTGTCGTCGGTTACGACGACATCCAGCTCCTGCCGCTGCTGCGCGTCGGCGAGCTCGCCGAATCGGTCCCCGGCATGGTGGCGACGCAGCATTCCGGCACCGGCAAGGCCAACCAATACTTCCTGCGCGGCTTCAACCTGGACCACGGCACCGACTTTTCAGGCAAGGCCGAAGGCGTGCCGCTGAACATGCGCACACACGGCCATGGCCAGGGTTACCTCGACCTCAATTTCCTGATCCCCGAACTGGTCGCCACGACGACCTATCGCAAGGGCCCGTATTCGGTGAGCGACGGCGACTTCTCGTCAGCGGGCAGCGCCGAATTCACGTTCTACGACCACCTGGACGCCTCCGTCGCCGAACTCTCCGCGGGCGAGAATGGCTATTACCGCGGTCTGCTGGCCGGCAGCGCCGGGAAGTGGACCGGGGCGCTCGACGTGACCCGTTACGACGGACCCTGGGCACTGCCCGAGGGTCTCGAGCAAGAAAAGGCCTATTTGAGCTACGTCTCGAAGGTTGGGGACCGTGAGATCAAGCTCACCGCGCAGGGCTACTGGGGCAACTGGGACGCGACGGATCAGATCCCCGAGCGCGCGGTCGACGACGGTCTGATCTCGCAGCTGGGTTACATCGACCCGGACCTCGGCGGCAACAGCCATCGCGTCGCCCTGACGGGCCGGGTCGATTACGGCATCTGGCGCGCCGGGGCTTATTTCGTCGATTACGACTTCCGGTTGTTCAGCAATTTCACCTATTGGCTCGACGACCCGGTCGAGGGCGACGAATTCGAGCAACGCGACGCGCGGCGCATCTACGGCGGCTTCGCGGACGCCTGGCACGAGACGACGTGGGCCGGCCGGACCGTCAATCTCCACTTCGGCGCCGAGCTGCGTCTCGACGATATCCCCAGACTCGGCCTGTATCACACGGACGCGCGCGCGCAGATCGGCACGGTCCGCAACGACGCCGTGACCGAGTCCTCGCTCGGTATCTACGGCGAGGCCGAGTGGCAACTGGCCGATAAACTGCGCGCGACGCTGGGTCTGCGCGCGGACGGCTACGGCTGGGATGTGAATGCGTCGCTCCCGGAGAACAGCGGGTCCGGACACGACGGGATCCTGAGTCCCAAGTTCACGCTCGCCTTTCGGCCGGCTGAGAACATCGAGACCTATTTCGATTACGGCCGGGGCATGCATTCCAACGATGTGCGGGGCGCCACGATCAGCGTCGATCCGATCAGCGGCGACCCTGTCGCCCCTGTCGAAGTGCTCGTACCCTCGACCGGCACCGAGATCGGCATGCGTGTCGAGCGGGGACGCCGCTTCAATGCCACGCTCGCCGTCTTCCAGCTCGATCTCGATTCCGAACTCGTGTTCGTCGGGGATGCCGGCGGGACCGAGCCGAACGACGCCAGTCACCGCCTCGGCGTCGAAGTCACCGGATTCTGGCAGGCGAATGACTGGCTGGCGATCAACGCCGCGTGGACACGAACGCACGCGAGGTTCGACGGCGTTCCCGTAGACGAGGATCGGATCCCCGGCGCGATCGAATCCACCGCATCGGTGGGCTTCAACGCCGCCTGGGAGAATGGATTCTTCGCGAGTCTGCGCTATCGCTACCTGGGCGAGGCGCCGCTGATCGAGGACAATTCGGTGCGCTCAGCACCCTCCACACTCGTCAATGCCGCGCTCGCCTACCGGCGGGGTCCCCTCGAGTATCGGCTCGAGGTCTTCAACCTGTTCGATTCCGGCGACTACGACATCTCCTATTATTATGCGTCCCGCCTGCCGGGCGAGCCGCTCGAGGGTGTCGACGACATCCACTTCCATCCGCTGGAGCCGCGCACCGTCCGGGCCACGATCAAGCTGAGCTGGTAGTTCAGCTTCCCTCGTCCATGGTGATGATGATCTTGCCGCGGGCGTGACCCTGCTCGGAGTACCGGATCGCCTCCGCGGTCTCGGCGAGCGGGTAGGCCCTGTCGATCACGGGCGTCACCTTGCCCGACACCATCAGCCCGGCAAGCAGCGCCAGGTCTTCGGGCGTCTCGTGCGCGATAAAGAATACGAGTTCCTGGCTTACAAATGGCGCTTCGAGGCGCGCCATCAGGGGCCTCGTCAGCGGCCCCAGCCAGTTGCCGGGCTGGCCGCCGACCATTACGAGTATGCCGTGCGGCGTCAATACATGCCGGTTCGCCGACAGCGAGCGATTGCCGACGTTGTCCACGATCAGGTCGTAGTGCTCGCTGCCCAGCGTGTAATCGGCTTGCGTATAGTCGATGACGTGATCGGCGCCGAGCGAGCGGACCATCTCCAGGTTGCGCGTGCTGCACACGCCGGTCACCTCGGCGCCCATGGCCTTCGCGATCTGCACCGCAAACGTGCCGACGCCGCCGGACGCGCCGTTGATGAGCACCTTCTGGCCGGCCTCGAGCCTGCCCTTGTCGCGCAGCGCCTGCAGCGCCGTGACCGCCGCGACCGTGACGGAGGCCGCCTGCTCGAACGAGAGGTTGTCGGGTTTGGGCACGACCGCCCAGTCGGCACCGACGGTCACGTACTCGGCGAACGCGCCCCAGCTGCTGCCGAACACGGCGTCGCCCGGCCTGAAGCGCGTCACGTCCTTGCCGACGGCCTCCACCGTGCCCGCGAAGTCGACGCCCAGGCGCGGACTGTTTGGCGCACCGATGCCTGACATCGGCCGCATAACGTACGGCGACCCACGCAGGAAATGCCAGTCCAGGGGATTCACGGCGGCGGCACGGACCCGTACCAGGAGCTCACCGTCCCCGGGCACGGGCCTGGCGACTTGCGCAACGTCGAGGACGTCGGGCGAGCCGTAACAACTGTGGACCACGGCCTGCATCGCCGGCGTGCCCTCGGCTACCGCCGGCAGCGGTCCACACGCCGTGTCGTGACTGAGGACGAGGCCAAGCGCCGATATCGCAATGAGCAGGACGATCAGGATGCCGCCCGAGATCTTGTAACGCAGTTTCATCGATTCTCTTCCTTCAGGTGCTTCTGCGCTTCGGTCCAGCCGAACGCGTAAGTCATGACGTGGAATACCGCGTTCTGCTCGAGCACGCCGCCCACCAGCTGCGACCACGGTCCGATCGCATACAGCGCGACGTCCTCGCCGCCGTGCGTCTCGTCCTCGGACTTCGTGCCGTCGAGATCGACCGAGACCGTCGCGTACAGGGACTGTTGTTTCGCGTACAGCCCGGTCTCCGGCACGGGCCGCTCCCCGCCCCCGACGGCGCCGGGGCCATTCACGTAGCCGAGCGTCGTGTAGGGCTTGCCGTCGGCCGCCAATGCCGGCTGCGCTTCGGGATGGCCGTGCCGGTCGTTGTTCGTCACCAGGCCCAGGATCGGATTGCCGCGCACCGGATAGCCGACGATCGCCATCGTATGCGAATGATCCGCGGTGACCAGCACGAGCGTCTCGTCCAGGTCGACCTTCTCCAGCGCGACCTCGACGGCCCGGGCGAACTCCTCGGCCTCCGCCAGCGCGTAGCCGGCCTTGCCGTCGTGATGGCCGTGATCGATGCGGCCGCCCTCCACCATCAGGTAGTAGCCGTTGCCCTTCGCCGCCAGCTGGTCGATGGCCGCCGACGTCATCTGCGACAGCGTCGGCTCGGGGGAGTCCGCCGGGCGCTCCGCCATGTAGGTCATGTGATCGTCCGAGAACAGGCCGAACACCTGGTGTCCCGGCGGCACGCTCGCCAGCTCGGCGGCGCTCGAGACGAACACGCGGCCCGGACCGCCGTGCAGCCAGTCCTTCACCAGGTCGTCGTCCGGCGTCTTGCGCTCGCCGCCGCCGGCCGCGCCGAAGAACTCGATCCGGCCGCCGCCGAGGACGACGTCCAGGCCATCGCCGACGTCGAAATGCGCGAGCTGCCAGGCGATGTCACGGCAACCGGCGTCCCAGTCGGCCGCCGACAAAAAGCGGTCGCTCTCCCAGTCGCGTTCGGCCGAATGCGCGTACACGGTCGCCGGAGTCGCGTGGGTGATGCGCGTGGTCGTCACGACACCGGTCGCCTTGCCGTTCTGCTCCGCAAGCTCACCCATCGACGCCAGCGGCAGGCGTAGCGCCGCCCGGCAATCCTCGCGGTCCGCCTCCGGAGCCACGTCGATCACGCCGGCCCGTGTCTTCACACCAGTCTCCATCGCGGTACCCGTGCCCGCCGAATCGCCGACCTGTTGATTCGTGTTGTAGGTCTTGACGAGCGCCAGATTCGGGAAGGTCTCGAACGGCAACACGTTTTCTTCGCCCGGCTGCCCCTTCAACTGGCCGTCATAGATGCGTGTCGCGGTGACCGTCGAGACGCCCATCCCGTCGCCGATGAACAGGATCACGTTTTTTGCGGTATGTGTGTTCGGCGTAAGCTGCGCTCGCGATGCCAGGGATGCATCGAGTGCGGGAGCCGGCACGGCGCTCCTGGCGCAGGATGCGCCGGCGACGGCGAGGAAGATTGCGGAAACCAGGTAAAAGACTTTCATGGACGCTCTCAGCGCTCCTGTCCGGAAAGTATCGCTTCCAGCCGCGCGCGGTGTGCAGCCTTGTCGTAGTTGAACGACTCCGCCAGCTCGACGACCTCGTCATCCGACAAGCCCTCGAAGCGCTTGCCGAACTCGTCCAGCAGCGCCTCCGAGATCAAAATGTGACGGACCAGCCTGCGGGCCTCGCGGTCCGCGCCGTTCGGGTACGGGTCGTAGTCCGGGAATTCACGCGCCAGCATCGCGTAGATGGGGTCCATGACGCCCTGGATGCCCGTCTCCAGCGAGCCCCAGGCATCCGCGCCGAGGCGCCGTTTCTTTTCCAGGATCGGCTCGATGCGGCGCATCCAGGCCGTCGTATCGGGCTGGTAGAGGATCGCCTGCAGGCCGAGATCCCGGTACAGCCAGATACACCAGCTCACGTCGTATTTGTCGTAGATCCTGAGCTGGTCCTTCAGCAGCTCGTAACGCATCTCGTCCTGCTTCGTGTCACCGGTGTACACGGGTCCGAATTCCCCGACCCACACCGGCAGATCGTGGCTGAACATGAATTTGCTCTTGTGCAGGAAGTCCGACTCGACGGCCGCGGCGTCGTAGTAGCGGTCGCCGGTCACGCCCGGATACGGACCGCCGGTGATGAAACCGGGCGTCGCGTAGTCGTGGTTGGTGTACACGACGTTGTTCCAGGTCGGATCGAAGCCGTCGAATTCGCGCGCGTAGGTGTTGCCTTCGATGAACAGGATGTGGTCGGGATCCACTTTTCGGACGGCTTCCATGAGGCGACGGAACAGCGGCACGACCATCTCACCGGTCGGGTCCGCCGGCTCGTTGATCAGATCGTAGCCGGCAACCCACGGCTCGTCCCGGTAGTGGCTGGCGAGGGCCTGCCACAACACCACCGTCCGGTCCTGGAAGTCCTTGTGTTTCCAGAGCAGCGCCTTGTGCGTGGGATTGTCGCTGTGCCAGTGCTGGTTCTGGTAGCCGGGCAGAGCGTGCAGGTCGATGATGGTATAGATGCCCTGTTCGGCGCACAGCCGGATGACGCGATCAAGATATTTGAATCCTTCCGGCTTGATCACACGGGGATTCATGTCGTCCTCGAACTGGCGGTAGTTGATCGGGATCCGCACCAGGTTCAGCCCCAGCGAGGCGATGTAGCGGGCATCCTGCTCCGTGAAATAGTTTCGATAGAAAGTGTCGAAGAACAACTCGTACTTTTCCTTTCCGAGCGCCTTCAGCATGACGTCACGGAAGGCTTCCTCGTTGCCGGGGTAGCCGTCTATGAAGTTCTCCATGTGCAGCATACCGCCAAGACCGAAGCCCCGCAGGCGGACGATCTCGCCCTTGCCGTTGACCAGCCTGTCGCCTTTCACGACGAGCAGCGCCTGCCTCGATACCGGGGGTTGCTGCGCGGTCGCTACGCCGCAGGACACGAATAATGCGACTGCGGCGACGAACAGAGTAAGGAGCCGATGTGGCGACTTCATGACAGACCGATGCCTCCCATTGCCAGCGCGAATGAGTGGATCAGACGATAGCGAAATCGGCGCGGTAAGGGAACAAGGCCCGGTTCAGTCCCGGTACGTCACTCCGGCCACCCCATGGTGCTCATCGATGTCGATCACGACATCGGCATAGGCCGGCATCGTCGCCAGCATATGGCGCGTCAGGCGCTCGTAGTGGCGGATGAACCGGCGCAGCCCGGCGTCGCTCAGTCCGTCGGCGCTGCGCGAGCGTTCCCGGAGCTTCTGCTCCTGCAGTCCGCGCCATTCGCGCACCTTGTCGAACGACGGGATCCGCAGCATCACGAGCATGTCCAGACGATCGAACAGGCTGGCGTAATCGCTGCCGAGGTGTTCGTTGACCGCGCGCCGCCACACGGCGCCGGCGTCTTCGCCGGCCTCGAGCGCGTTGACCGGCTCTGCGAGCGCGGCCGCATCTTGCGGCCGCGCACCGACACACCAGCCTTCGAACAGCACGACGTCGACCGGCACCTCGACGCGCGGCCATTG
>JBAUVS010000143.1:0-7617 GCA_049583345.1 Woeseiaceae bacterium | reverse complement strand
GCCGCAACCGGCGCCGGCGAGCAGACGACGATCCCCGACACCTCGCTCGAGGGGCCGCGCACCACGTCCTCCTCGCCGAACGTACCCGTCGCCGTAATTCGGCCGGCATCGGAAAGTGCCGCCCGGTCCACGCACTGGCTCGTCTGGCTGATCGGCGGCGGCATCGCGCTCATCGGCGGTCTCCTGACGTTCGGCCGGTTCCGCGACCGCTTCGGATCTTCGCCGATGCCCGCCGCGAGCCCGCATCCGCTGCGCCGACAGTCCGACGGCGATACGCAGCGGGTGGAGGCCATACCCGAGCTTCATGCCGACCCCGACGTGGTCGCCATCGACGACGACTCGCCGACCGCCGAAAATCTCGCCCTCGATGCCGACCTCGAGATCGGCACCGGCCTTCGCGAAGGCACGGACGTCGATATCGCACAGGACTTCGCCTTCGCATCGACGACGGCGCTGGACCTGGAGCTGCCCGAAGAGATGTCGAGTGGCGGCGACGAATCGCGCCTCACCGATGTGCTGCCGCCATTGCATGCCGGCGACCTGGAGACCATCCTCGAGAGCGAGGTGCTCCCCGGCGAGGCGGACGATTACGACATGTCCGTCATCATGGATGCGACGAAGGTGCCGCTGCCCGAAGACATCACGGAGCGCGACCTCGAGGCGGTCGCGCTGCCCGCCGACGACGAGACACTGATCACCGACGATTACACCGTCAGCCAGGAAGTCGATTACAAGATCCTCGAGCAGGATTACGAGGACGAGATGACCGCGACGCAGGCGCTGAACGCGGAAATCTCGCGCGCCGCCGAAGAGCTCGCCGCTCGCCTGGAAGAGGATCCGGATTCCACCGGCATCTCGATGGCCAGGGTCCACGAACTCGACGTCACGGCGCAGTTGCGCAGCGGCAACGACGACGACGTCGGCGACCTCGACGACACGGGCATCGACGAGAAGACCGTCAGCCTCGAGGCCGAGGACAAGACCGTCGAGATGAACGCCGGCGAGAAAGACAAGACCGCCGAGATGCCGATCAAGAAACGCCGCGGCGCCTGATCGGGGCGACCCGAAGATCACAATTGCCAGGTCATTGCGAGCGCAGCGAAGCCATCCAGAGATTGCTTCGTCGCTGCGCTCCCCGCAAAGACGAGGCGAGATCGAAGCTACGTTTCGGGTGAAATCCCCACGAGGCGGTCGACGTGGCGCCAGCCGCGCGGTAACAGGGTGCCGCGCAATGCGCGCTCGCCGTAGTAGGCGTCCGTGTCGTTCCAGCGAATGGTCATCGTACGGGTGCCGCTGTGGACCTGCAGGTCGCCGTCCTCGGGCACGACGGCGATCGCGACGAGTTTCTCCTCGCCGGCCTGGTACTTCTTCGACGGGATGTTGATGAGCTTGATGCCCTTGCCCTTCGCCAGGTCCGGCAACTCCTCCATCTCGAACAGCAGCAGGCGGCCGATCGAGCTGACGGCGGCGATCAGGCATTCCGTGCCGGGCGGCACGGCCGCGGGTACCACGGCGCGGCCTGCGGCCGGCACGCGGAGGATCGACTTGCCCGCCTTGTTGCGCGTGACGAGCTCCGCCAGCGTCGCGACGAACCCGTAACCGGCGTCCGATGCCAGCACGGCTTTCTGGTCGCCCTCGCCGATCATCACGCCGCAGAACTCGGCGCCGTCCGGCGGATTGAAACGGCTCGACAGGGGCTCGCCCTGGCCGCGCGCCGACGGCAGCGATTGCGCGATGACGCTGTATACGCGACCGGTACTGTCGATGAACATGGCGAGCTGGTTGCTGCGCCCCTGCGCGGCCGCGAGGAAGCCATCGCCGGACTTGTAGGACAATGCCAGCGAATCGACGTCGTGGCCCTTCGCGGCGCGCGCGAAACCGCGCTGCGAGAGCACCACGGTCACCGGCTCCGCGCTGACGAGCTGGGTCTCGTCGAGCGCCTGCGCCGCGTCGCGCTCGACGATCGCGGTGCGCCGCGCATCGCCGTAAGTTTCGGCGTCCGCCAGGATCTCGTCCTTGATCAGGGTCTTCAGGCGTGCCGCACTCTTCAGCGTCTTCTCGAGGGCGTCACGCTCGTCCGAGAGTTCTTCCTGCTCGCCGCGGATCTTCACCTCCTCGAGCCTGGCGAGGTTGCGAAGGCGCAGGTTGAGGATTGCCTCGGCCTGCGCGTCGCTGAGCTTGAAGCGCTTTATCAGCACCGGTTTCGGCTCGTCCTCGGCGCGGATGATCGCGATGACCTCGTCGATGTTGAGGTACGCGACGAGCAGGCCGTCGAGGATGTGCAACCGGTCGGTGACGATCGACAGGCGGTGCTGCAGGCGGCGCTTGACCGTCTCCTTGCGGAACGCCAGCCACTCGGTCAGCAGACCGACCAGGTCGAAGCTGCGCGGCCGTCCGTCGAGTCCGATCACGTTCATGTTGATCCGGCAGCTGCGCTCGAGCGACGTCGTCGAGAACAGGTGCGACATCAGTTCGTCCTTGTCGACCCGGTTCGAGCGCGGCGTGATCACCAGCCGCGTCGGCTCCTCGTGATCCGATTCGTCGCGCAGGTCCTCGACCTGGGGCAGCTTCTTCGCGCGCATCTGCGCCGCGATCTGCTCCAGCACCTTGCTGCCCGAGATCTGGTGCGGCAGCGACGTAATGACGATGTCGCCGTTCTCGACCTTGTACGCGGCCCGCAACCGGAGCGTGCCGCTGCCCGTTGTATACATCTGCTTGATGTCCGCGCGCGGCGACACGAGTTCGCCGCCGGTCGGATAGTCGGGGCCCTTGATGTGTTTCATCAGCTGCGCGACGGTGGCATCCGGATTGTCGATCAGGTGGATCAGCGCGCTCGCCACCTCCCGCAGGTTGTGCGGCGGCACGTCGGTCGACAGGCCGACGGCGATGCCGGTCGTGCCGTTCAGGAGCAGATTCGGGAGCCGCGCCGGCAACACCTCGGGCTCGTCGAGCGTACCGTCGAAATTCGGTGTCCAGTCGACCGTGCCCTGCCCGAGTTCGTCGAGCAGCGTCTTCGCATACCGCGCGAGGCGCGATTCGGTGTAGCGCATCGCCGCGAAGGACTTGGGATCGTCGGTCGAGCCCCAGTTGCCCTGCCCGTCGACGATCGGGTATCGGTAGGAGAAATCCTGCGCCATCAACACCATGGCTTCGTAGCAGGCAACGTCTCCGTGCGGATGAAACTTGCCGATGACGTCGCCGACCGTGCGCGCCGATTTCTTCGGCTTCTGCCCCGCGGACAGACCCAGTTCGCTCATCGAGTAGATGATCCGCCGCTGCACGGGCTTCAGGCCGTCGCCGATCTGCGGCAGGGCCCGGTCGAGGATCACGTACATCGAATAGTCGAGGTAGGCTTTCTCCGTGTAGTCCTTCAGCGGCAGCTGTTCGACGCCTTCGAGATTCAGAGAGTTTTGCATGTGTCGGCCTCCTCGGCCACGGAGCTCAGACTTCCGCCAGGTTGCCCTTGGTCTCGAGCCACTTGCGCCGGTCGCCGGCGCGCTTCTTCGCCAGCAGCATGTCCATGAGTTGATCGGTCTTGTCGCGGCCCGAGACGGTGAGCTGCACGAGCCGGCGCGTGTCGCGGTTCATCGTCGTCTCGCGGAGCTGCGACGGGTTCATCTCCCCGAGCCCCTTGAAGCGGGTCACCGAGACCTTGCCGCGCAGTTTCTCCGCGGAGATGCGGTCGCGTATGCCGGTGAGCTCGCTGTCGTCGAGCGCGTAGAACACTTCCTTGCCGACGTCGACTCGATACAGCGGCGGCATCGCGATGTAGACGTGGCCGGCCAGCACCAGCTCCCGGAAATGACGCAGGAACAGCGCACACAGCAGCGTCGCGATGTGCAGGCCGTCCGAGTCGGCATCGGCGAGGATGCAGATCTTGTGGTAGCGCAGGTTGTCGAGCCTGGCGGCGCCGGGGTCGACGCCGAGCGCGATGCTGATGTCGTGCACCTCCTGCGAGGCGAGGATCTCGGCGGAATCGACTTCCCAGGTGTTCAGGATCTTGCCGCGCAGCGGCATGATGGCCTGCGTCGACCGGTCACGCGCCTGCTTCGCCGAGCCGCCGGCGGAATCGCCCTCGACGAGGAAGATCTCGCACAGTTCGGGTTCCTGGGAGGTACAGTCGGCCAGCTTGCCCGGCAGTGCCGGGCCGCTGACGATCTTCTTGCGGACCACCTTCTTCGCGTCCTTGAGCCGTTTCTGCGCCCGGCCGATCGCGAGCTGCGCGATCGCATCGCCGGTCTCGGGATGCCGGTTCAGCCACAGCGAGAAATTGTCCTTGATGACGCCGGCCACGAACGCGGCAGATTCACGCGAGGACAGCCGCTCCTTGGTCTGGCCCGAGAACTGCGGATCCTCGAGCTTGGCGCTCAGCACGAAGCTGAGGCCGTCCCAGACGTCCTCCGGTGCGATGGTGACGCCGCGCGGCACCAGGCTGCGGAAATCGGCGAACTCCCGCAGCGCGTTGGTCAGGCCGGTGCGCAATCCGTTGACGTGAGTGCCGCCCTGCGGCGTCGGCACCAGGTTCACGTAACTCTCGGTAATCGCCTGGCCGTCCTCGCCGACCACCCAGGCCAGCGCCCAGTCGATGGCCTCGTTGTTGCCGGTGAGGCTGCCCGAGAACGGTTCGGCGGGCAGCAGCTCGGCGCCGCCGCCCGACTCGACCAGGTATTCGTCGAGCCCGCCCGCGTAGCACCATTCGAACTTCTCCTTTGTCTTCTCGACCTTGAGGCGCACCGTGAGGCCGGGACAGAGCACGGCTTTCGCGCGCAGGGCGTGCTTTAAACGCGAGATCGAGAACAGCGGGGAATCGAAGTATTTCGGATCGGGCCAGAAGCGTATTGTCGTCCCGGTATTGGCCTTGCCGACCGTGCCGACCTGCTCGAGCTTGCCGCGCTTCTTGCCGCCGGCGAAGCTCATGTTGTATTCCTTGCCGCCGCGCCGGATCCAGATCTCGAGATTCTTCGACAGCGCGTTGACGACGGACACGCCGACGCCGTGCAGGCCGCCGGAGAACTGGTAATTCTTGTGCGAGAATTTGCCGCCCGCATGCAGGCGGGTGAGGATCAGCTCGACGCCCGGGATCTTCTCCTTGGGATGGATGTCGACCGGCATGCCGCGGCCGTCGTCGTCGACCTCGACGGAACCGTCCTTGTAGACGGTGACCTCGATCTTCTTGCAGTGCCCCGACAGCGCCTCATCGACGCTGTTGTCGACGACTTCGTGTGCGAGGTGATTCGGCCGGCTCGTGTCGGTGTACATGCCCGGCCGGCGCCGAACAGGCTCCAGCCCGCTGAGGACTTCGATGTCCGCGGCATCGTATCGTTTCGCCATCTACCCTGTGCCAGAGGTTGCCCAAGCGATGTCCGGCCGGATTCTAGCGTGAATGGCGGGCCGGCGACAGCCGGGCGGGCGATCAGTTCAGGTCGTCGAGCAGGGACTGCCTGACGTTGTCGTCGACGGGCGAGATCTCCACCTGGTAGTTCGGATGGTCGATGCCGGCGGCCAGCGGCGCGCCGCCGCGCAGCGCGTCGACCATCGCCTCGTTCAGCTCGAAGCGCAGGAAATGCACCGAGGACGTCTTGACGTCGTCGGCGCGATCGAGATCCTCGTCGGCGATCGCGTAGACCTTGTCGAGATCGCCGATGCGCACGAATACGCGGTTCTCGACGTCGACGAGCCGGGCCAGCATGGCCTTGCGCTCCTCCACCTCCGGGAACTCGATCATGAACGTCGCCTTCCAGTTGGAACCGTCCGGGATCAGCGGATTGTAAGCCTGCAGTTCGTCCTCGATCCCTGCCGGTTCGAAGATGCGCTCGATGCGCAGCATCTCCTGGACCTGGTACTGCATGGTGAGCCGGTCTTCGAAGTACAGCGCGGCATTGGTGCCCAGCGCGATGCGCCGGTTGCGCTTGTGCGCGATCACGCGCTCACGGAACTCCGGGCGCACGGTAGCGTACTGTTCGAGGCTGTACAGGTCCTGGCGGGTGAGCTTTTGCATGATCAGGAAACTCCGATCAAATAGTCATTGCGAGGAGCAGCCGCGCTGCGCTCGCTGCAGGCTGCGCGACGCGGCAATCCACGGCTTGTTGTTTTCAGGCGCTGGATTGCTGCGCTTCGCTCGCAATGACGAACCATTTTCGACGTAAGCATGGTTTCCCTAGATCCCATAGGCATGTTTGAGCAGTGACATCGGATTGCCCGCGGTGAGTCCCTCGAGGCCATCGGCGATCTGCTCGGCAGCCATCGGGCAGTCACTGACGAAGTGATCCGCCTCGGCCTTGCCGACCCTGCCGATCACCGGCCGTGCGATCTTCTTCGAATGCTCGTGAAACTCCTTCTTCACGGCGTAGGTGCCGTCATGGCCCGAACAGCGTTCGATCGCCTCGACCTCGGTTCCCGGCACGAGCTGCAGCACGTCGCGCGTCTTCAGGCCGATGTTCTGCACGCGGAGGTGGCAGGGGACCTGGTAGGAGACCTTGCCGAGGGGATTTTTGAAGTCCGTGCGCAGCTTGCCGTCCTTGTGGCGCAGCATCAGATATTCGAACGGGTCGAAGGTGGCGTCGCGGACCTTCAGGACTTCCGGATCGTCCGGGAACATCAGCGGCAGTTCCTGCTTGAACATCAGGGTGCACGACGGGATCGGCGTCACGATGTCCCAGCCCTTGTCGACCCAGCTTGCCAGTATCGGGACATTGACGTCCTTCGCCTTCGCCACGGCCTCGAGGTCGCCCAGTTCCAGTTTGGGCATGCCGCAACAGACCTCCTTCTCGGCGAGCGCGACCGGGATGCCGTTGTGTTCGAAGACGCCGGCGAGGTCGACGTCGATCGCCGGATGATTGCGATTGCCGTAGCAGGTCGTGTAGAGCACGACCCGGCCGCGGGTCGAGGAAGTCGGCTCGGCGCCTTCGCCGGAAGCGCCCTCTTTTGCGCGCAGCTGCTTGCGCGCGGACTTCGAGTGGTAGCTCGGGATCGGCGCGTCTCGATGCACACCCAGCGTTGCCTCGAGCAGTCCCCTCCCTGCGCTGCTGCGGTTCGCCGCATTGACGAGCTGCGCGACCACCGGGATGCCCGCCAGCTTGCCGATCGTATCGGTGGCGCTCAGTGTGCGATCGCGGAACGAGGCGCCCTGCGTCTTGAAGCGGGCCGCCTTGGCTCGCAGCATCAGGTGCGGGAAGTCGACGTTCCATTCGTGCGGCGGGACATACGGACACTTCGTCATGTAACACATGTCGCACAGGTAGCAGTGGTCGACGACGTCCCAGTAGACCGGTTTCGCCACGCCGTCGAGTTCCAACGTCTCGGACCCGTCGATGGCATCGAAGAGCGTCGGGAACGCATTGCAGAGGTTGAAGCAGCGACGGCAGCCGTGACAGATCTCGAACACGCGCTCGAGCTCGGCGTCGAGCGCGGTCTCGTCGTAGAAGGCGTCGCTGCGCCAGTCGAGGGGATGGCGAGTCGGAGCCTCGAGACTCCCCTCGCGTCGGTCAGTGGGTCCGGCCATGTCTGATACCTCGGGTCGCAGCCACGCCCGCTGTTGCAGGCGTACCGCCTGTCGCGCTGGCAAGCAGCGCTCCCTGCAAGTGCCGCTGCAGGAGCGCTGCTTGCCAGCGCGACCGG
>JBAUVS010000142.1:0-6097 GCA_049583345.1 Woeseiaceae bacterium | reverse complement strand
CGAGGCCGCGGTCATGTTCCTCGGTGCGGGCGGCCACGACCCGTCGAGCCTGTACGACAATTTCGTGTTCGGCCTGGCGTACTTCCTGCCGATTTATGCAGTCACGCTGCTGGCGGGCGGCTTCTGGGAGGTCCTGTTTGCGGGCGTCCGCAACCACGAGGTCAACGAGGGTTTCCTCGTCACGTCCTTCCTCTACGCACTGATCCTGCCGGCGACGCTGCCGCTCTGGCAGGTCGCGATCGGTATCAGTTTCGGCGTCGTCGTCGGCAAGGAAGTGTTCGGCGGTACCGGCAAGAACGTGTTCAACCCGGCGCTCGTCGGCCGGGCGTTCCTGTTCTTCGCCTACCCGGCGCAGATCTCCGGCGACACCGTCTGGACCGCGGTGCTGTCCGTCGACAGCATCAGCAGCGCCACGGCGATGCAGCCGGCCTGGATCGAGGCGCAGGGCTTCACCGGCGCGACGCCGCTGGCGGCAGGCGCCGGGGCCGGCATGTCGGGCATCACCTCTACCGGTCTCACCTGGCTGCAGGCCTTCATGGGCCAGAACGAGGGCTCGCTCGGCGCGACCTCGGTAATCGCCTGCCTGTTCGGCGCGGCGGTGCTCGTGTATACCGGCATCGCATCCTGGCGAATCATCGTCGCCTGCTTCCTGGGCCTGATCATCCCGGTCATCGTCGTCAATCACATGACCCCCACCGATCCGATGATGGCCGTCCCCTGGTACTGGCACATCGTCATCGGCGGCTTCACGTTCGGCGCGGTGTTCATGGCGACGGACCCGGTGACGGCGGCACAGACCGATACGGGGCGCTGGATCTACGGTTTCCTGATCGGATTCCTGACCTTCGTGATCCGGGTCCTCAATCCGGCCTACCGTGAGGGCATCATGCTCGCCATTCTGTTCGGCAACGCGTTCGCGCCGCTGATCGATCATTTCGTCGTGCAGGCGAACGTCAGACGGAGGTTACGCCGCAATGCCTGATGCAAAAACGGCAAGGCCCGGCTGGTCCCGCGACAGCATGAGCAATACGCTGCTGGTCGCCGTCAGCGTCAGCCTCGTCTGCTCGGTTCTCGTCGCGGGCGCCGCGATCCTGCTGAAGCCGGAACAGATCGAGAATGCCGCGCACTACCGGCAGCGCATCATCCTCGAGGTGGCCGGCCTGTACGAGCCGGGCGCCGACATCAACGAGCTCTGGTCGAAGGTCCGCGAACAGACGGTCAAGGTGGGTTCGGGCGAAGAAAAGACGGTCTACCTGGTGATGGACGGCGATACGATCGAGCGTGTCGTGCTACCGATCGAGGGCACCGGCCTGTGGGGCATGATGTACGGCTTCCTGGCCGTCGAGGGCGACGGCCGGACGGCGTACGGCATCCGCTTCTACGAGCACCAGGAGACGCCGGGCCTCGGCGCGGCCGTCGACAATCCGTCGTGGCAGGCCAAGTGGCGCGGCAAGCAGCTGGTGGACAGTCGCGGCAATCCGCAGATCCAGATCGTCAAGGGCAAGGCGCCCGAGGACAGCGACTACCAGATCGACGGCCTGGCCGGCGCGACCCTGACCGGGCGGGGTGTGCAGGGCTTCGTACAGCGCTGGCTCGGCAAGGACGGGTTCGGGCCCTACTTGAGGAGGTTGCAACGTGCACACCGGCAGAGTGAGGAATAGTCATGGGTGAGACACGCAAGATCCTGCTCGAACCGATTGTCGACAACAATCCCGTGATACTGCAGGTGCTGGGCATCTGCTCGGCGCTCGCCGTCACGACGTCGCTGGCGCCCGCGCTGCTGATGTGCATCGCACTGACGAGCGTGACCGCTTTGTCTTCGGCAGCGATCAGCAGTATCCGGCGGGTGATACCCAACAATATCCGAATTATCGTGCAGATGACGATCATCGCTTCGTTCGTCATCGTCGTCGATCAGATCCTGCGCGCCTACGCCTACGAGACGAGCAAGCAACTGTCGGTCTTCGTCGGCCTGATCATCACCAACTGCATCGTGCTCGGCCGCGCCGAAGCCTATGCGATGAAGAACGGCGTCGTCATGAGCTTCCTGGACGGGCTCGGCAACGGCCTGGGCTACAGCGCGATCCTCATTATCGTCGCGACGGTGCGGGAACTGTTCGGCACCGGCTCGCTGTTCGGCGTCCACATCCTGCCACTCGCATCGTCCGGTGGCTGGTACCAGCCCAACGGTTTCCTGCTGCTGCCGCCGAGCGCCTTCTTCATCATCGGCCTGCTGATCTGGGGGGTCCGCAGCTGGAAGACCCGGCAGATCGAATTGGCGGAACACCGTATCCATGAAGTCCACCGGACCGAGGTGCTGTGATGGCACACTACGTGGACCTTTTCATCAAGGCCGCCTTCGTCGAGAACCTCGCGCTCGCGTTCTTCCTCGGCATGTGCACGTTCCTCGCGATATCGAAACGCGTGGACACGGCGATAGGACTCGGCGTCGCCGTCATCGTCGTCCAGGTCATCACGGTACCGATCAACAATCTCATCGATAACTACCTGTTGCGCGAGGGCGCGCTGGCCTGGGCCGGACTGCCCGAAGCCGATCTCAGTTTCCTGGGCTACGTCGCCTACATCGGCGTCATCGCGGCGATCGTGCAGATCCTCGAGATGACCCTCGACAAGTACGTACCGAAACTCTACAACGCGCTCGGCATCTTCCTGCCGCTCATCACGGTGAATTGCGCCATCCTCGCCGGCACGCTGTTCATGGTGGAACGCCATTACGATTTCGGAGAGAGCGTCGTTTACGGGGTCGGCAGCGGCGCGGGCTGGGCGATGGCGATTATCGGGCTTGCCGGCCTGCGTGAAAAACTGAAGTACAGCGACGTGCCCAAGGGCCTGCAGGGCCTCGGCATCACGTTCATCATCGCCGGGCTGATGTCGCTCGCGTTCATGGGTTTCTCGGGAATCAACCTGTGAGCTTCGACAATACCGTGTTGCTGGAAGTCGGACTCAGCGTGGCGCTGTTCACGGGCATCGTGCTCGTGCTCGTGGCGGTCATACTC
The DNA here is from genome assembly GCA_049583345.1 of Woeseiaceae bacterium. Taxonomy (GTDB): domain Bacteria; phylum Pseudomonadota; class Gammaproteobacteria; order Steroidobacterales; family Woeseiaceae; genus UBA1847. The sequence continues at coordinate 3,080 of JBAUVS010000142.1, read as the reverse complement.
GTGGCGCGCTCGCGCCTCGTCGCGGAAGGCTCGGTCAAGGTCACGATCAACGGCGAGCGCGAGGTACAGCTGCCGGTCGGCGTCAAGCTGCTGAACGGCCTGGCCGATCTCGGCATCTTCATCCCGTCGGCCTGCGGCGGCGGGGGCACCTGCGGCCAGTGCAGCTGCCGGGTCCTCGAGGGCGGCGGCGCGATCCTGCCGACCGAAACTTCGCTGATCACACCGCGAGAAGCCAAGGAACATTACCGCCTGTCCTGCCAGGTCGCCGTCAAGCAGGACATGAAGATCGAAGTGCCGGAAGAGATCTTCGGGATCCGCAAGATCGAATGCACGGTCGTGTCGAATCACAACGTCGCCAGTTTCATCAAGGAACTGGTCGTGCAGCTGCCCGAGGGTGAGGAACTCGACTTCCGCGCCGGCGGGTATATCCAGATCGAGTGCCCGCCGCACGATCTCAAGTTCACCGACTTCGACATCGACGAACGATTCCGTGACGAATGGGATCGCCACAACCTGTGGCGGTACGAGTCGCACGTGAAGGAGACCGTTTCCCGCGCCTACTCCATGGCGAGTTTTCCGCTCGAGCGCACCGTCGTCAAGCTCAACGTACGCATCGCGACACCGCCGCCGGGCGCCGACGCGTCCGTCCCGCCCGGCATCATGTCGTCGTACATCTTCAACCTGAAGCCGGGCGACAAGGTGACGATCTCCGGGCCCTACGGCGAGTTCTTCGCCAAGGACACCGACAACGAGATGGTGTTCATCGGCGGCGGAGCCGGCATGGCGCCGATGCGCGCGCACATCTTCGATCAGCTCAAACGCATCCACACGAAGCGCAAGATCACATTCTGGTACGGTGCGCGCAGCCTCAAGGAGATGTTCTACGTCGGAGACTTCGACCAACTCGCCCGGGAGAACGACAACTTCCAGTGGCACATCGCGCTCTCCGAGCCGCTTCCCGAGGACAACTGGACCGGCTATACCGGCTTCATCCACCAGGTCCTGTACGACGAGTACCTGGCCGACCATCCCGCGCCCGAGGACTGCGAGTACTACCTCTGCGGCCCGCCGATGATGAATACGGCCGTGATCAAGATGCTCGAGGACCTCGGCGTGACGCGGGATCACATCATGCTGGACGACTTCGGAGGCTGAATGGCCAGGCTCCTGCTCGCCCTCGTCGCGTCGCTTGCACTCGGTGCGTGCGCCCGGGGCACGCCCGAATTCGACCTCTCCGGCGCCACCATGGGCACGGACTACAGCGTCAAGATCGCCGCCAATTCCCTCGACACGGCGAACGTAAAGCGCCAGGTCGAGGCTACGCTCGATGCCGTGGACCGCATGTTGTCGACGTATCGGCCGGAATCGGAGCTTTCGCGCTTCAATACCGATCCGTCGACCGAGTGGCAAACCGTCTCCGGCGAATTCTGTGCGAAGGTCGAACAGGCACTGAAGATAAGCGAAATGACGGACGGTGCCTTCGACATCACGGTCGGTCCGCTCGTCAACCTGTGGGGTTTCGGCCCCCCGGCACACAAGGACGAGCCACCCTCCGACGCGGACATCTCGGCCGCCGAGGCCGTCGTCGGCTTCCGGCACCTGCAGGCCGATTGCAGTGTACCTGCGCTGAAGAAGGATATTGCCGGCCTGTACATCGACATGTCGGGTCTGGGCAAGGGTTATGCCGCGGACCGGATCGCGCAGGTACTCGACAAGGACGGACTGACCAATTACCTCATCGAGGTCGGCGGCGAGCTGCGCCTGCGCGGCCGCAACCGGCACGGCGACAAGTGGGCGATCGGGATCGAGGCCCCCCTGTACGACCGGCGCGAGCCCTACGCGGTCGTGCACCTGACCGACACGGCTGTCGCCACGTCGGGCGATTACCGGAACTACTTCGAGTCCGGCGGCGTCCATTATCAACACATCATCGACACGCGGACCGGCCGGCCGGTGACCCACTCGATGGCGTCGGTGACGGTCGTCGATGGCGACGGCTCGCGCGCCGACGCGCTGGCCACCGGCCTGCTGGTGCTGGGACCGGATCGCGGCATGCAGCTCGCCAGGAGCCGGGACCTGGCGGTACTCTTCCTGATGCGGGACGAAGGCCGCATCACCGAGATGAGCTCGCCCGCCTTCAAAAGACTGAGATCGACATGACGACGCTGCTCCTGACCATACTCGTGACCTTCCTCGTGCTGCTCATGGCGATTACCGCGATGGCGATCGGCGTCATGAACGGGCGCAAGCCGATCAGCGGCAGCTGCGGCGGCCTCAACGGTGAGGGATGTTCGATCTGCGGCGGCAGCGGAGAATGTCAGCGGGAGGCTGAATAGTGAATCCAAAATCCGCGCGGGTGCGCGACTACATGGCCGGCAAGCTCGTCACGTTCAAGCCCGACATGGACGTGCTGGACGCGATCCATGAACTGATACACCACCGTATCGCCGGCGCTCCGGTCGTTGACGACCAGGGCGAACTGGTCGGCATGTTGTCGGAGTTCGACTGCATGAAGGTCGCGCTCAATGCCGGCTATTACAGCGATCGCGGCGGTCCCGTCTCCGACTTCATGACACCGGACGTGGAGACCGTCGATGCAGACATGAACATCGTCGATCTCGCGCAGCGATTCCTGCATTCGAGGTTCCGGCGTTTCCCTGTAATACATGAGAACCGCCTGGTCGGTCAGATCAGCCGCCGCGACGTTCTGCGAGCGCTGGAGGCACTTTCCTCGCACCAGTAGGAGCGCCGCTCGCGGCGCGACCGATGCCCGTCGCGTCGTAAAGAGTCACGGACGCTCATGCAACGCTACCTGGCATACGGATCCAATCTCCACCCGCTGCGCCTGGCGGAACGCGTGCCTTCCAGCCGACTGATCGGCATTACGCGGCTGGTCGGGCAAAAGGTGGCTTTCGCAAAGCGAAGCCGTGACCGGTCCGCAAAGTGCACCCTCGTTTGCACCGACAGCCTCGATGATGGCGCGTATTGCGCCGTCTATGAACTGGATCACCGGGAACGGCATCTCCTGGATCGCGCGGAAGGCCTCGGAGCCGGCTACGACGAGACCCTGTTCGAAGTCC
>JBAUVS010000141.1:0-1727 GCA_049583345.1 Woeseiaceae bacterium | reverse complement strand
GATGGACTCGACGCCCGGTCGGTTCGTCCGGACGAGCCGGTGCCGGGCACACGGGCGACCTGAAAACGATGAATCTGATTGCACTCCTGATCGGCCTGGTCGTGGAGCGGCTTGCGACGCAGCTGTTCCACCTCCGGCGCCTGCGCTGGCTGGATCGCGTGATCGACCGGGGCTTTTCACTGGCGGCGCGCCTCGCAAACTGGCCGGCGCTCATCCCGGTGCTCATGATCGCGGTCGCGCTGGTGCTGCCGGTCTTCGCCGTCATGGTCGCCCTCGGCGACTCCTTGCTGGGATTCCCCTACCTGCTTCTCGCGATCGTCGTCCTGTTCTTCTCGCTCGGACCACAGGACATCGGCGAGGACGTCGACGAGTATTGCAAGGCCGTCGAAAGCGACGACGAGGAGCGCATCCGTCACTCGGCGAAGAACATCCTGGAGACGGACGTGCCCGACGGCGATCTCGATCGAATACATCGCGTCGAGGAAGGCGTCTGTATACAGGCGAACAACCGCCTGTTCGCGGTGATCTTCTGGTTCGTCGTGCTAGGGCCTTTCGGTGCGTGGGCGTATCGCGCCACCGACCTGATCCGGCGCCGCGCCGTTTTCGCGGCGGCGCGCGACGAGGAGTCCGACGGCGTAACCGATCGCAATCGAACGGCGGCCGTCACGCTGCACGGCTGGCTGGCGTGGATCCCCGCACGGCTGACGGCCGTCGGTTACGCCGCTGCCGGGAATTTCGATACCGCCATCGGCGCGTGGCGTGCACCGACCGAACAGAAAGCCGAGACGCTGTCGGAGCGCAACGAACACCTCCTGGCGAGAGTCGGCGTCGCCGCACTGGCGCTGCAGGACGAGGACGACGAGGAACTCAGCGCCCGGGCGATCCGCGGTGCGACCGCCGCCAACCGCCTCGTGTTCCGGCTGCTGCTGATCTGGGCCGTCGTAATCGCCGCGATGACGCTGTACGGCTGGACGCGGTGAGGGCAGGCCGCGCGCTCGCGCTGCTGGCCTTACTCACCTGCGCCTGCTCCGCTCCGCCCGAGCCGCCTGCCGGAACGACGACTTACTCCCGGGTCGTGACGCTTGCACCGAACCTGGCCGAACTGGCGTTCGCCGCCGGCGCCGGCGACACGCTCGTCGGTGTGAGCGCGTATTCCGATTATCCGCCGGCCGCTGCCGGGCTGCCCGAGGTCGGCGATGCCTTTGCCGTCGACCGCGAGCGTCTCGCCACGCTGGAACCGGATCTGCTGCTTGCCTGGGAGAGCGGCACGCCCGTGCACGTCGTCGACGAACTGCGCCGCGGAGGTTATCGGGTCGAGACGATACGCACGCGCAGCCTCGAAGACGTGGCCCGCGCGCTGCGCCGCATCGGCGAGCTGACCGGCCACGCGGACACGGCGGACCGCGCCGCGGATGCGTACGACGCCGAACTTGCCGCGATCGCAGACCAGTACGCCGATCGCGAGCCGATACGCGTCTTCTACCAGGTGTCTGCGCGACCGCTGTACACCGTCAACGGCAAGCACTACGTCAGCGAACTGATCCGGCTGTGCGGCGGCCGCAACGTGTTCGCCGATCTCGGCGAGCTCGCGCCGGCCGTCGACGTGGAAGCCGTCGTCGCCCGCGACCCCGAAGCGATACTCGCGAGTTCCGACGCGGGCGAGGACGCCTTCGCGCAATGGGCGCGCTGGCCCGAACTCGCCGCGAACCGCTATGACAACCATTTCC
>JBAUVS010000140.1:0-6746 GCA_049583345.1 Woeseiaceae bacterium | reverse complement strand
GCAAAAAGTTTACCAGATTGGAAACTCTCTGAATGCGTCCTCTGACCGTCGTTGTCGGCATCCTTTTGGGCTCGTGTCTCGCGATCTCGTTGAGTCTCGGCGGCGTCCTGTTCGTGTACTTCGTCCTCGGCAGCCAGTATCCGAGGCTGCAACACGAGTTCCCGCCGCTGCTGGCGGCAATCCTGATCTTCTCCGGTATGACCATCGTATCCGGCGCGAGTTTCTATACTTTGCTGAAGATGCACCGCGCCCGACACCTGGCCTTCGTCATTATGTTGCTCGGCCTGGCGGCGACGATCCTGTACTACGTCCCATCCTAGGCCGGTGATCCAGGCCGGTGCGCGCCGTCCGGCTAATCGAACAATCGGATCAGTCCCGGATCCTCGCTTTGCTCCTCGTCTCCGGCGCGCCGCCGCCGCATCCGGGCCTGCAACCTGTCGCGATACTCGCTCAGCGACTCGCTGCTCCCGCCGTGGCCGCCGACTCGTGCGCCGTGCTGGCGGAACTCGCAGAACTCGCGATAGGCGTCGAGTTCGTGACGGAGCTCGCGGACGACCAGTTCGGTCATGATCGCATCGTCGAGGAATCCGAGACCCGGAATGTGGTCCGGAATGAGATCGTCCGGTTCGGTGAAATACGCCAGCGCGGAGAGAACCCGCGTCGCTTCCTCGTGGTCGAGGCGCCAGTCGAGGTCGGTCAACATGTCGACGAGGAGACGCAGCGAACCGATCCGCTCGCGGATGAAGCCCGGCATCGCCGAATCACCGATGTCGTGCAGCAGCGAGCGGGCGGATTCGACGATCTGTTCCGGTGTCCTGCGGCCCAGTGTCCTGGTTGCAGAACGCATGATCAGTCGGAAGTGTTGCAGATCGTCGTCGTCGAGTTCGAACGAAACGAGCAGGCTCATCGGATTACTCCGGGGCGAAACGCACGAGCCGAAGTCTACCGCAAGCGGCGCACGGGCTACTTGAGATGCCGCTCCCAGTTGCGAGAGCGATCGAATTGACCCGTGTTGTATGGGTCGATACCGGTCTCTTCCCTGGTCTCGATCGATGCGTCGTCCAGAATCCTGAGCGTTTCGTGCGTGCCGGTGTCCTCGCGGACGAAACGGTTGCGGACCAGGACGTTCTTGCCGGGGCCGGCTTCGCGGATGCTGCCGTCGACGTGGGTTTCGAGCTTGACGAACTCGGCTTGCCGACGCGGCACGGCCTGCTTCGGGGTGAAGTGCCGGGCCCGGGCGTGTGACCCCGTTTCCCGCAGGTAGGAACCGGTCTGATTCAGTTCAGGACGCGGAGAAGCTTTCCTGGACGAGAACCTGCTCGTCAGCCAATTGATCAATCGCTTCATCGTTGCCTTTCAATCGTGTTCGAAATGTCGTTGTCGGAGCTGTGCGAACTATAAATCTTGCCCGGCCGGAGCATGACCGCATGTTAACATATTATCTTCAGAATATGCGCCAATAGGCTGATGCAATTGAAAAAACTGTGACCGGAGTCACAGTTTCGAAGGTTCGTGTGGCGCATCGCTTCGATGTCTGCCAGCGACTCCGAAAGCGTATGCCGTCAGGCGCAGGGTCTGCCAGACCAGATATGGCGAAAGCACCAGGAACCACGTGACCGCATCGCCGCCGCGGATCCTTCCGGTCAGGGTTCCGAAGAAGTCGCCGTAGCCGTGGCCGCCGTATTCGCCGAACACCCGCTCGCCGACCAAATACAGCGCGATCGGCGCGAGCACGATGCCGAAGAACAGCAGGAACACGAACAGTGCGAGTTCCCTGCGGGCGGTTCGCTTGAGTGTATCCGGGGTCACTGTCGTCTCTGCGTGCCGGGGCCGGTAATCGTTGCCCAGGCGATCGCAAAGATCAAGGATCAACGGCCGCGGCGGCGGCGTACGATCAGGAGCCCCATGTGGATGCAGGCGGCCGAGAACAACAGGTAGTGCGGGAGTACCCAGAACCAGGCACTGATGTAGATCGTGGCGAGGAGGGCGAGGATGCCGGACAGGATATAGAAGACCGGTAGTGCCCTGTACAGCGCCTTCGGCAGCCAGATCTTGCGGGTTATCAGGTTCCCGGCGTTGCGCGTCAAGACCTGCGTTTCGCTGACGTTTGCCGATGGCCTTGCCGAGCCGCTGAGCAACATTGTCCGACCGCACTCCATTGCAACCAAGAGACGCATGCTAGATGAGCGGGAGGGACGGCGCCGTGATAGCGCTCACAATCCGGCCAATTGCGCCGGCACAGCGCTCGTCAAAATCCGCTAGGAGTCGCGCTTCGCCCGTTCTTCGTAGCGGAACTCGGCGCCGCCGATCGTGACGATGTCGCCGTGATTCAGGAACTGCTCCGACACGCGCCGGGAGTTGACGTAGACGCCGTTCTTACTGCCCCAGTCGATGATGCGCGTCGCATCGTGATCGGTCGCCACGACGGCGTGCCGGCGACTGACGAACGTGGCCTTGATCTGGATGTCGTTTTGATCCGACCTGCCGATGGTCAGGCGATTCTTGAACAGCGGGAACCTGAGCTCCTGGCCTTCGACGACGCCGATGAGCACACGCGACAGCCGGTCGCGTGGCACCGCGGCCTTGTCCTCGATGCGCTCGGACATTCGTGTGTCGATTTCCTGGATGACGTCCTCGATCTGGTTGATCGAGTCGAGCTGCTGTGACTTCTTGGCCAGTTCCGCCAGCAGACAATTGATCGCGTCACTCTTTTCTGCCAGCTTCTCGCGGTCTTCGGCGAGTTCGTCCTGCATGCGCTGCAGGGTCCTTTCGAGGTCGGCGATGCGCGACTTGCTGGCCTCTTCGCTATGGTCGAGTTCCTGTTCGAGTTCGTCGCGCCGCCCGCGCGTCTCCATGAGGTCGGAGGCGAGCTGCCCGGCGACTTCCTCCTGCCGGGCGACTGTCTCCTGGGCCTCGCCGAGCTCGAAGCGGAGCTGTCGCAATTCCTCGATGTGGGCCACTTCGGCTTCGGACATCGCGAGCTGCAATTCGCGGCTCTCGGCGCGCTGCGCCTCGAGCTCGTTCTCGAGTTCGGCGGCCCTCTCATTGGCGTGCGCCAGCGCCTTGTCCAGGTAGTCGCGCCGGCCTGCCGCTTCGTCGCCGTCCGCCGCGGTCTGCGCAAGTTTGTGGCGCAGTGCGTCCGCGTGTGCCTCGAGGTGCTCCACCCGCGCGCGCAATTCCTTGATCAGCGCCTTGTCGCTGGCCATCTGTCCGGCCTGACGCTCCAGTTGCTGTGTTGCGCGCAGACGCGTCGTTTCGTCGTCGGCCTGGCGCGCCCGAGCCGCTTCCTGCGCTTCGGCCATCTCGCCCCGCAGCGCCTTCAGATCCGAGTCCCGTTGTTCGAGATCCGCGGCAAGCGCGTCTATCCGCAAGTCGCGTTCGCGGAGTTCTTCCTCTTTCAGTCCGATCGTGTTCCTGGCTTCTGCCAGTTCGCGGTTCAGGTTCTCGGCGATCTCCTCGCGCGCCTTGATCTCGGCTTCCAGCCCGTTCCACTTCGTCCGCAGGTGTTCGATGTCGAATTGCAGGCGCGCGATCTTTTCCGAACGAGCGCGCAAGTCGGATTCGAGTTCGCTTTTGTCCGCAGCTTCGGATTCTTCATCCTGATAGCCGAATGTGCCCGAACCGGCTTCGAGGCCCATATCCTCGTCGAGTGCCGCGAGACGCACCGGGTCGAGTGCCTCCAGTTCTGCGGTCGGATCGTCATCCTGGGCGACTAATTCATTCATGTTGTTTTTGTCATTAGCCATGCAGCGATAGTACCACGCGGGGCCCGGCAACGGTGACCTCCGGGCGAGCGGACAGCACCGGCCCGAACGGCTAGTCGCAGGAGACCGTGCGCCCCTCGGCCCACTGGCGCAAGGCGGCAACCCGCTCCGACATCACGACCGACAACGGCCGGGTCTGGTGAGCCTCGTGCAGAATATGTTTGGTCGCCAGCGTTTCTTTCCTTGCATGGGCCGCGAACAGCGCGGCAACCACGGCCTGCTCGATCTCGGCGCCCGAGAAGCCCGCCGTTGCGTCCGCGAGCCGGTCGAGGTCGAAGTCCCCGACCGGCTGTTCCCGGCTGCCGAGATGTATCTGCAGGATCGATTTGCGGATTTCGCGGTCGGGCAAGTCGACGAAGAATATTTCGTCGAAACGGCCCTTGCGCACCAGTTCCGGCGGCAGTTCGGCGATCTCGTTGGCCGTCGCCACGACGAACACCGCGGTCTTCTTCTCGGCCATCCAGGTCAGGAACGTGCCGAGGACGCGCTGTGTCGTGCCGGTCTCGCCGCCGCGGCCCGCGATCCCCTTCTCGATCTCGTCGATCCACAGCACGCACGGCGCCATGACGTCCGCCGTCTTCAGCGATTCCCGCAGCTTGCGCTCCGTCTCGCCGTGGTACTTGTCGTACACCGAACCGAAATCCAGCCGCAGCAGCGGCACGCCGAAGATGCCGGCGGTTGCCTTGGCGGCCAGGCTCTTGCCGCAACCCTGGATGCCGATGAGCAGTATGCCCTTGGGCATGTCGAGATGTGCCGTGGCGGCGTCGCCGCGGAAGACGTCACGGCGCAGTGTGAGCCAGCGCTTCAGATGCTTCAGTCCGCCCACCTCGCCGAAATGCGCCGTCTCGTATTCGAACTGCAGGGCGCCGCCGTCGTTCAGGAGCTCGTACTTGGCCTGCATGACCCCGGGGAGATCGCTTTTGCCGATTGCCCCGTCGTGGTAGATCGCATTGCGGGCCAGCCTCTCGGTGTCCCGGTAGGTGAGCCCGGCGAGATTGCGTATGAGGAGTTCGTATGCCTTGGCGTCCGCGTGCACCCGCGCGCCGGCGTGTTCGCCCGACCACTCCTCGGCGACCCGCTGGACGATCTGGCGGCGCTCGTCCTCCGTGGGCAGGGCCATTTCGAAATGCGCGACGAAGGCTTCGAGTTCGCCGGGCACGGTGACGCTGGCGCTGATGAGCACGAGCTGGCGCGGCACTTCGCGGTAATGGATGCAGATATCCTTGAGCAGCCGGACGTGGATCGGGTCGTCGAGGTACGGATGGAAATCGAGCAGGATGTAGATGCCCGGCTTCGACACCGCGCGGATGTGCTTGAGGACCTGCGTCGGGTCGGCGGTCAGGGGTTGCGCTTCGAGGGCGATGTCGATGCGTTGCAGGCCGTCGGTCACCGTCCATCGAAACAGCGGCAGATAGCTCTCGCTGGTTGCCGTGATGGTCACCGACTGCAGCATCTGCAGTATGCGCGATTCCTCGCGCGTCTCGATCACGATGATCGGCGTCCGTGATCGCAGGATGACTTCGAGGTCGCGCCGCCGATCCATGACGGTCCTAGGACCCTGTCCGAGTAAGGCGCACGCTTTCAGCCCGTGCCTCGGGAGCGATACCGGGCGCCAGGCAGCCGGGCAGGTTCTCGAGCCGCAGCGTATCGAGCTTGCCGCCCGCCACGGACTCGGCCGATGTGGACAGCAGCGAATAACCGATCGGGGTGCCGGCCCGCCAAAGCGCCCGCGTCAGATCGTCCAGGTTGGCCGTGCCCCGCGACTTGCTGCGAATCTCACGGTCCAGCCGGGCGAACACGGTGACTGCGAGGGCCGTGGTCGGGCCGGTCGACATCGGGCTGCACAGCGCCGTGGACTGCTTGGCCCATTTGGCGAGGTCCGCGTGCACGTGCCGGTAACGCGAATCCGTTATCGTGCCGCTGCGGTGTAACAGTTCGACGCCGTAGTACTCGGCCAGACCCTCGAGCACCCAGTCATAGCCTTCCTCGGCTCTGAGGCCGAGACTCAGATGCATCACTTCGTGGAGCAGGGTGCTGGTGGCGTTCTCGCTGATCAGCGGCAGCGAGGCGTGCACGAACAGCGATTCCGGAGCCGACAGGCCGCCATGCCACATCGGGTCTCCGGCACTCACGACCGTGAGCCGCGGGGGCAGGCTGGGCAGCAGGCGTGCCAGCTCCGGCAGGTTCCAGTTCAGGAGTGCCAGCATGTCCATGCGCCGGACCGCTTCGCCGACCGGGCCCGCGACGGCGACACGGATTCCGGCCACGGTCTCCCGGCGGACCCCCAGCTCGCCCACGACCATCCAGCCGCTGGGCTGGTCGAAGCGCCGGCCCGCGGCACGAATCCGGAATCGTCCGGCCTTGCCGTAATACTGGGTGACACCGGACCAGCCGCGCGGCAGGCGCAACGTCAGCCAGGTCTGGCTGTGCGCGTTTTTCAGGGTACGAGTCGCCGCACGCGGGATGATGTCCTCGGCGCGGAACACACCCCAGCCGGGCCCGAGCCACGCGTCGTAACCGCCGTTGTCGCGCAGATGCGCTACCTTGACGCGCCAGCGCAGCACGCCGCCGGCGGCGGGCGGGTGCCATCGGTAATCCCGTCCGTTTCGTTCCAGGTCGCCGTCGCCCGTGACGCCGGAGATGCGCGAGCCGGCGGAGAAGCGCATCTCGCGCAACAAGGCCTTGTGCTGCTGCACTTGCAGGCTGACGTCGAGCGTGCCTTGCGCGGGGTCGGCCGTGACCGTGTATTCGAGACGATATTCGCGGAGGTCGGGAGCCGGCGCAGTGTTCGCTGCATCCACATGAGTGCCGAGTCCGCACGCGATCGCAAGCAGTGCAGCGGCCCATGTACGATGGCGAACCGTGGCCGGTCCCGGGTCCACGGAGGCAAAACCTGGGATGTAGTTCATACGCTCTTGCTGCGGTTACGGGCTAGTCTTGGTGTTCGGTGCCGAATCGACAAGGCCGCTATGATATCTCAGC
>JBAUVS010000139.1:0-12566 GCA_049583345.1 Woeseiaceae bacterium | reverse complement strand
GACTGGACCCGCCCGGAGCACGCAGCCGGCGACGACGGTGAGCCGCAGCTGACCCAGGCGATGGCCGCGCTGCGGCGCGTGGCAAGGCCGGGCAGCCTGGTCGTGATTCTCAGCGATTTCATCGGATTGTCACGGGCCGGCCAGTCCTACCTGTCCAGTGTTGCGCGCCACAGCGAGGTCCTCGCCATGTTCCTCAGCGACCCGCTCGAACGGGCATTGCCGCCGCCGGGACATTACCGGCTGGTGGCCGGCGACGAGGAACTCGCGATCGATACGTTCGCCAAGGCAGCACGACGCGACTACGAGGAGGCATTTCTCGATCGCAGTCACGAACTGGCGAACTTCTGCCAGCGTTACGGCGTCCATCTAATGGAGCTCTCGACCGCCGACGATCCCGTGACGGTGTTGAAGTCGGCCCTCGGACGCAGAGAACGCTGATGGATCCGAGCCAGATACCGCTCAGGGACCTGCACTTGCCCGATCCGGTCGGCTGGTGGCCGCCGGCGCCGGGCTGGTGGGTGCTGCTCGCGCTCGCGGCGCTCGGAACCGTGCTCCTGCTGCGTCGTACGCTTCGCAGCCGCAGCGGTGCCGTCGCGCGGCGCAGGGCACTGAAAGAGCTGGGCCGGCTCACGGCGGACTACGAATCGCATCGCGACGCCGTGGCGTTCTCGAGCCATCTCTCGCAGCTCCTGCGCCGGACGATGCTCGCATACGCGCCGCGTCGCGAGGTTGCCGGCCTGACCGGCGAAGCCTGGCTCGCCTGGCTGGATCGGGACTTCGACGAACCCCTGTTCGCGAGTGATACCGGCCGCAAGCTGCTCGAACTGCCGTACCGGCGGCCGGACGAGGCCGTGGCGGCCCTCGAGCTCGTCGATCTCGTCTCCGCCGTACGCCGCCGCCTCGCGACACCGGTGCGGAGGGCACGCTGATGTGGTCGCTGGCCTGGCCCTGGGCCCTGGTGGCATTGCCGCTGCCCTGGTTCGCGCGGCGTCTGCTCGGGGAATCGCGACACCTGGCGGATGCCGGTCTGCGGGTGCCGAGTCTGGGCCGCTTCTCGATGCTGGCAGGACGCTCGGAGGTCGAACAGCTGTTCAACTGGCGCTTCTGGCTGGCTGCCGTCGCGTGGGCTTTGCTGGTGCTCGCGGCGGCCCGCCCCGAGCGTGTCGGCGACGAACTCGCGGTGCCGGTGTCCGGGCGCAACCTGATGCTGGCCGTCGACCTGTCGGGAAGCATGGATCAGAAGGATTTCGTGATCGGCAACCGGCGCGTCGACCGGCTGACGGCGACGAAGGCCGTGGCCAGCGATTTCATCAGCCGGCGGGAAGGCGACCGGATCGGCCTGATCCTGTTCGGCGAACGCGCCTACCTGCAGGTACCGCTGACGCTGGACCGCGAGACGGTCAAGGTCCTGTTGATGGAAGCGGAGATCGGCCTGGCGGGGGAGAAGACCGCGATCGGCGATGCGATCACACTTGCCGTCAAGCGCATCCATGACCAGGCGGCCGACGCGAGCGAGCAGGTGCTCATACTGCTCACCGACGGCGCCAACACGGCCGGAGAGGTCGACCCCATCAAGGCAGCGGAACTCGCCAGGCAGGTGGGCCTGCGCATCTACACGATCGGCATCGGTGCGGAGCAGCTCGAGGTGTCGTCCTTGCTCGGCGGACTGCGCAACATCAATCCGTCGTCCGATCTCGACGAAGCGACGCTGACCCGCATCGCCGATATCACCGGCGGACGCTACTTCCGCGCCAAGGACACGGCCGGACTGCAGGACATCTACCGCCTCGTCGACAAGCTCGAGCCGGTCGACGAGCCCGAGTCCGGATTCCGACCGGTGCGTTCGTATTACTATTGGCCGCTGGGTGGCGCTTTCGTGCTGGCGGCGCTGCTCGCGCTCGCGGAGCTCGCGCGCAGCCTCGCCACGCGACGCGTATGGGGAGTCGAAGCACGTGCCCGCTGAGTTTCATTTCCTGCGCCCCGACTGGCTGTACGCATTGCCCCTGGTGCTGGCGGCAGCCATCCTGCTGGCGCGGCGGCGTCTCGGCCCCGGCCGCTGGCTGAACGTCGTCGATCCATCGCTCGCGCCGTACGTGCTCTCGCGCGCGACGGCGCGCGGCGGGAACACTCGCTTCTGGCTGCTCGGTCTCGGCGGCGTGCTCGCGGTGCTGGCGCTGGCCGGTCCCGCCTGGCAGCGCGTCGATACCCCGGTCTTCCGGTCGGATCAGGCACTGGTCATTGCGCTCGACCTGTCGCGGTCGATGGATGCGCAGGACGTCGCGCCGAGCCGGCTCGCCCGCGCGCGTCTCAAGATCCTCGACCTGCTCAAACACCGCGGAGACGGTCAGACCGCGCTCGTGGTCTATTCCGCGAATGCCTTCACGGTGACGCCGCTGACGACCGACGTGGATACGATCGCCGCGCTCGTCAACAGCCTGAGCACGGACATCATGCCGAGCCGCGGCAGTTACCCGGTCGTGGCGATCCACAAAGGCCGACAGCTGCTCGAACAGGCTGGCGCGGCGGTCGGCGAAGTCCTGCTCATCACCGACGGCGGAGCGACAGCGGCGGCCGAGCGCGCCGCCCGGGACCTGCGGGATTCCGGCTACACGCTGTCGGTACTCGCGGTCGGCACGGAGCAGGGGGCCCCGATCCCGCGCCTCGGTGGCGGTTTCGTCACTGACCGCTCGGGCAACATCGCCGTGCCGCGCCTCGAGGCACATTCCCTGCAGAAACTGGCCGTTGCCGGCGCAGGCCGGTTCGCGCGCCTGGCGCCGGACGACTCCGACCTGGAGACGCTGCTGAGCGGCGAGGCCGGCGGCCGGCGCACGGCGAGTGACAAGCTCGGCACGGATCAGTGGCGTGAGGAGGGGCCCTGGCTCGTGCTGTTGCTGCTGCCGCTGGCGGCGCTGGCTTTCCGCCGCGGCTGGCTGATGCTGATCGTGTTCGCCGTGCTGCCGTTCCCGCACACGGCCCGGGCGTCGGCCTGGGATGACCTGTGGTTGACAAGGGACCAGCAGGGGCAGCGGCAGCTGCGGGACGGAGCCGCCGCGGACGCCGCCGAGACGTTTCAGAATCCCGACTGGCGTGCCGTCGCGCAGTACCGCGCCGACGACTTCGCGGCCAGCGAGAAGGCGTTCTCGAAGAACGACGATTCGCGAAGCCTTTACAACCTCGGCAACGCGCTGGCCAGGCAGGGCAAATTCGACGCGGCGATCGGCGCATACGACAAGGCATTGAAGATCGACCCCGACGATGCCGATGCGGCGTACAACCGCGATCTGCTGAAAAAGCTCAAGGACCAGCAGCAGAAGTCGGATCAGCAGAAGAACGGGAAGCAGCCGTCGCAGGACCGGCAACAGGGCGGGAAGTCGTCGCAGAGCGGCGAGCAATCGGGCGAGCAGCAGCAAAGTGACGCGCAGTCCGGCAGCGGGTCCGAGGACAAGGAAGGCTCGCAGCAGCAGAACGACGACCAGCAAAAATCGAGTGAAGAGGACATGAAAGCCGTTCAGCAGGAACTGCAAAAGGCCGCCGACCAGGCCAAACAGCAGCAAAAGACCGACGAGAGCCCGCCGAGCGAGGCGGAACTCGAAGCGCAGCGACACGAGCAGGAACAACAGCAGGCGCTGGAACAGTGGCTGCGTCGGATACCGAACGATCCCGGCGGACTGCTGCGCCGGAAATTCCGGTCCCAGTACCAGCAATTGGGCAAGGACCAGGACGGCAACAACACCTGGCCGGACGACGAGGCTCAGCCGTGGTGACGTGGCGCCGGTTGTTGTTCGCGTTGTCGACGCTCCTGGTGTCCGGCGCCGCGCTTGCGACGGTGACGACGGACGTGGATCGCACCAACGTCGAGTTGAACGAATCTTTCACGCTCGAGATCACCACCGATGCCGACGCCGATCTGCAACCGGACGTATCGGTACTGGACAAGGACTTCTACGTCGGGCAGGGCAGCCAGCTCAGTAATACGACGATCATCAACAACCAGATGCAGCACAGCATGACCTGGACATACGTGCTGATGCCCAAGCACGCGGGGACCCTGACGATACCGCCCATTACCCTCGGCAAGGAGCAAAGCAAGCCCATCGTCGTCACCGTCAAGGAACCGGAGTATGCGCCGCCGGGCGAGGCAGACGTTTTCGTCACCAGTGACGTCGACGACAGCGACACTTACGTGCAGGCGCAGGTCCTGCTCACCGTGAAGATCTACCGCGCGGTCGCGACACGTCAGCCTTCGCTGCGCGATCCGGAGATCAGCGGCGCCGAGACCCTGGTCGAACTGGCGGGCGACGACAAAAGCTACGAGTCGGTCATCAACGGCACCGCCTACAACGTAATCGAGAGGGTCTACGCCCTCTATCCGCAGGAGAGCGGCGAGATACAGATCTCGCCCGCTCGCTTCGAGGCGCGCGTGTTGCGCGACGGTCGGATCACGGGTCGCAAGGTGTTTCAGTCGGATGCCAAGACGGTCACCGTCAAGCCGATCCCGCCGCCGCCGCCGGGTTATCCCAATGCGACCTGGCTGCCGGCCCGCGAACTCGAGCTCAGCGAGGACTGGTCCAGTGATCCGGCGACGATCACCGCCGGCGAGCCGGTTACGCGCCACGTGACGACGAGCGTGCTGGGCCAGCTCGAGACCCAGATCCCGGCGATCGATCCGCCCACGGCGGCGGGCCTGCACATCTATCCCGACAAGCCCGAACTGACCCGGCGCAGCGAGGCACACGGCATTCGCGGAATTCGCAAGGACCAGTACGCGATCATCGGTACGGCGCCGGGTACGGCGGTCCTGCCGGCACTCGAACTGCCCTGGTGGAATGTCGGGGAAGGCAAGTGGGAGGTCGCCAGGCTGCCCGAACGCACGCTCCGGATCCTGCCCGCTGCGGGATCGGAGACCCCCACCCAGGCGGCCGCCCCCGCGGCAGCGCCGACGGCCGGGTCCGACGAGACCGAAGCCGCCCCGACCCCCGCTTCGCCGACGCTCGCAAACAATCTGTGGCAACGCATCAGCGAGGGGCTCGCCGTGTTGTGGCTGGTGACCGTCGTCTACTTCTGGTGGGTGTATCGACGACCGGGACCACCGCAGGTACCGCGCGAACCCGCGCCCACTCCGCCGCACCGACAGCAGGCCCGGCATCTGAAAATCGCCCGCAAGGCCGCGCTCGAGGGCGATGCCGCCACAGTGCGACAAGCGCTGCTCGACTGGGCGAAACTGGAATGGCCCGACGCCGCGCCGCGCAGCGTCGGGGCCCTGGCGGGACGCGTCTCCGAACCGCTCGCCGAGGAGCTTCGGCGCCTGTCGAGGCTGAGTTACGGACCGCAGCGACAGGCCTGGGACGGCACCGCGATGGCGAAAGCGCTGCGCTCCATCTCGACGACGACCGCCGCCGCGCAGGTCGACGACGATCCCCTGCCTCCGCTGATGCCGTCATCCTGATTTCTCCGCCCGCGACGGCTGGCAAGGAGCGCGCCTGCAGGAACGGCGCTTGCCGCCGCGACCGGTCGCGCTGGCAAGCCGCGCTCCTCCAGAGCGTGTGGCCCGGCACCCCGACGGGGCGCCGCTCAGCGACTACCAGTGGCCGGTGTTGGGCAGCGAAGACCAGGGTTCGGCGGCCGGCAGGGCGTCGCCTTTCTGCAGGAGTTCGATCGAGATGTTGTCCGGCGAACGGACGAAGGCCATGCGGCCGTCGCGCGGCGGCCGGTTGATGGTGACGCCCTTGTCCATAAGCCGCTGACAGGTCGCGTAGATGTCGTCGACCTCGTAGGCGAGATGGCCGAAGTTACGTCCCTCGCCGTAGTCCTCCGGGTCCCAGTTGTACGTCAGCTCGACCTGCGCGTCCTCGTCGCCGGGGGCTGCCAGGAAGATGAGCGTGAAGCGACCCTGCTCGCTCTCCATGCGCCGCAACTCCACGAGACCCAGCTTGTCGCAATAGAAGTCGAGTGAAGCGTCGACGTCCCTGACCCTTACCATCGTATGCAAATATTTCATGCCACAATGGTCGACGATTTTGCGGCCACGGGCAACTCGCAAAGGGCAAAGCCAGTACGATGATCGACTCGCCGCTGATGTTGTACGTGCCTGGCCTGCTCCCCAAGCCGGAAGCCGAAATACACCGGCAGGCGCTGCTGCGCTGCCTGCTGGCGGGGCTCCAACGCGAGGACGCGGCCGTCGCCGCCGAGGTCGCCGCCGACCGGAGTTGTTTCGATCTCGTCGCCTGGACTTACGATTTTTACGGGGTGTATCGCGATTTCGCCATCGACGCGGATGCCGTCGATGCGCTGATCGAGCGGGGCGGAGCCGATGCCGTGGATCGGGCCGAGGCGACGTCCTGGCGCCGCAATTGGCTGCGGCGCGTATTTTTGCTCGCCGACCGCTTGCCGGTCCTGATCCCGCACGTTGCCACGAAGCGCATGGAGCTGCACCTTCGGGACCTGCGCCGCTACCTGATGAACCACAACGGCATCGGTGACCATGCACGCCAGATGCTGATGATGCCCCTGCGCGCCGCGGCGGAGGCGGGCAGGCCGGTCCTGCTGATAGGACACAGCATGGGTTCGGTCATTGCCTGGGACAGCCTGTGGCATATGACGCACGTTACGCGCGAGCGGGCACGGATAGAGTGCCTGCTGACGATGGGCAGTCCGCTGGGCCAACGCTTCGTGCAGCAACGGATCGCCGGCCGTCGCGAGCACGGCCCGGCGAAGTATCCCGGCAATATCGGGCACTGGATCAACGTCGCCGCTGCCGGTGATCTCACGGCGCTCGACCCGACCCTGGCCGACGATTTTGCCGGGATGGTCGAGTTCGGGCTGGTACGGTCGATCGAGGACGTCGGGACCTACAACGCCTTTCGCCTGGATGGCGAACTCAACCCGCACGCCGAATACGGCTATCTCGCCAACGGCGAGACGGCGCGCATCATTGCGTCGTGGTGGCGTTCGCAGCGTTAGCCGGATTGGTCTTGGCGGACTGCTGCTGCTGATCCGTCTCGATATTCGGCTTGATGACGATGTCGATGCGCCGATTGCGGGCGCGCCCGGAAGCCGTCTCGTTGCTGGCGACCGGCCGCGTCTCGCCGTAACCGGTCGCGATGAGCCGATACGTCGGGATACGCATCGCGTTGATCATGTATTGCTGGACGGCCTCGGCGCGCGCCTGCGACAGCTTCTGGTTGAGTTCGTCGCCCCCATACGAGTCCGTATGGCCCTCGATGATGAGTTCGCTGCGCGGAAACACGTCGATCGCCTTCTCGACCTTGGCCAGCAGCTCGAAGTTCTCCGGCTTTATCTGCGCGGCGCCGCTGTCGAAGCTGAGTCCGACCAGACGCAGGATAATGTTGTCACCCTCCCGGAAGACACGTGCCTCATCCTGCGTGAACATCTTTTCGACCTTCTCGAATTGCTCCTTGACGCGGGCCTCGGCTTCGAGTCGTTGCACGAGCGCCGCACGCTCGGCCGTCGCGCCGCCGAGCTTCTCGTCGAGCGACTTGATCTCCGCTTCCATGTCCGCGAGTCGCGTCTCGTCCTCCTGGGTTTCCTGGGTGAGTTCCTGGTTATCGGAACGCAGCTTGTCCACGAAAGCGACGAGTTCCTTCGACAGGTTGTCGGGTCCGCTTTCCATCTTGGGCACGATGTCGGCGGCCCCCGCGACGTCCTGCAGCGGCTTCTCCCATTGCAGCACGAGTTCCTCGGTCGTGAGGTCGTTGTCGCGCACCTTGCGGACCACCTCGGACAGGTAAATGGCGTGCTTGGCTTCGTAATTCGCCTGCTGGGCGAGGCTGCGCGGCAGGTCCGTGTCGTAGCGATTTTCGTTCAGTTCGCGTTCCGCGTCCGCGAGCAACTGCTTCGCCTTGCCGAGCGTGATCGGCGCGTAACGACCCACGCGTGCGCGATCCGCGTCGGCCAGGAGCTGGCGCGTCTCGCCGAGGTACTGCGCCTTGATCGCCTTGAGTTCCGCGTCCCGATACAGGCTGGTGGCTTCGATGTCGCCACGTTTCGCGCCCTTGAGATCGCCGCGCTCGAGATCGCGGATCGCGTCGCCGAATTCGTCCTGCGCCTGCTTCCAGAGTTCCGGCGAGAGTTCCGGCGCACGCGCGTTGGCGGCATCCTGGCGGCTCTTCATGACTTGCGAGAGCATCGTGGACGCCAGTTTCGCGGTCTTCGCCGCGGTGGTGAAGTAGTTCGCGGCGTCGGCGGCGTTCGAGCGCACGATCTCGATGTTGCGGCCGCGTGTCAGAGCGTCCTCGGCGTCGCCGTACTCCTTCTTGCCGCGCTCGTAGTTGTGCGGCGAGAGCAGCTCGGCGTTGGCGGCGTCGGCCGCCGCCCTGGCGGCGTCCGCTTCCCTGAAAAACGTTTTCCTCAGTTCATCCTGGGCCTGCGCGGCGCCCAGGCCGAGCAACAACACGCCTATCAGGATGAAGCGTACATAGCGGGACTGTACGGCCATTTCCTCGATTCCTGCGTTCTGGTTTCACAAAAACCGCCCAAGCGACGGGAGGTTATTGCCGATATTACATATGCTGGACCGGCAAAACTGTGCGCCGTGTCCCCGAAACGCCCGAATTCTACGCTCCGGGATCCGATTCCGCGACACTTTTTGCTGCGATGCAACAGATCGTCACGGTACCCGTGGGACAATTTGTGCTTTGGCTCACAGTCACCGCGGATCGCCGGGGGTAAGCTGTTTCCCATGTCGGCTAAGTACTACACCCAGTTCATTCTGACCGACGCGCAATACCGCGGCGGCAACGAGTTCAGCGGCGTGATCGAACTGAGCCAGCCGATGGATATGAATTCCGATGCCCGTGACATCGAAGCCGTGCTGGCCCGGAATTTCGACCTCCAGCAGAGCGCCGTCAAGCTCGTGAGTTGGTCTCGATTGCATTAGGTTCTTCTGGCGCGCTAACAGTTCCCCCTGACTCTCCCGGCTTCGGCCGGGACTTTTTTTATCTCAATTTCGTTCGCCGAGCACTAAAGCTCGAGCCGCGGGATGCCCCGGCACACGACCGGCTTCGTTTTGCGGCTCGGGCTTCGGCCGGGACTTTTTTTATCTCAGTTTCGATCGGCGCACGCCCCCTTTCCGAAATCCGCTACAATGCGGACCTTTTCGCGGGCAGGCAGCGTGATTGACGATGGGCAGTAGCAAGCGTTTCCGCGGCATACCGATCGTGACGAGCGGGCAGAAGTACCGCACGAAGTCGGGAATCGCAGCGATCAAGAACGGCGTCAAGCCGCGTCGCGACGCCGAGCCGGTCGCCCGGGGCGGCAAGCCGGCCTGGCTGCGTGCGAAGATGCCCGCGGGCAAGGGCTACGCGTCGGTGCGCGACATCGTGAAGCGTCATCGCCTCTCGACCGTCTGCGAGGAGTCGATGTGCCCCAACATCGGCGAATGCTGGAACGCCGGCACGGCGACGATCATGGTACTCGGCTCCGTCTGCACCCGCGCGTGCCGCTTCTGTGCCGTGGATACCGGCAACCCGAAGGGCTGGCTGGACCCGGAGGAACCGGCGAACGCCGGTCGGGCCGTCCGCCTGATGGGCCTGGCGTACGTGGTCATCACCTCGGTCGACCGCGACGATCTGCCCGACGGCGGCGCAGGGCACTACGCCGCGTGCGTGCGCGAGATCAAGCGCCAGAGCCCGGGCATCGCGGTCGAGGCACTGACCCCGGATTTCCGCGGTAACCCGACACACGTGGAGACCGTCGTGGATTCCGGACTCGACGTGTTCGCACAGAACGTCGAGACGGTAAAGCGCCTGACACGCCCGGTGCGCGATCCGCGCGCAGGCTACGAGCAGACGATCGAAGTCCTGCGCCATGCGAAGGCACATCGACGCGACGTGCTGACGAAGACCAGTCTCATGCTCGGGCTCGGCGAGCGGGACAACGAGATCCTGCGGACGATGGACGATCTTCGCGATGCCGGTGTGGATATCCTGACGCTGGGCCAGTACCTGAGGCCCACTCCGAACCATCTCGCCGTCGACCGCTACGTGTCGCCGGACGATTTCGAGCTCTATCGGCGAGAGGGGCTGGACAAGGGCTTCCTCGAGGTCGTGGCCGGGCCGATGGTGCGCTCGAGCTACCGCGCCGAACAGGTGCTGCAGCGGAACAACGTCGGCCTGTCGGCATGAGTCACCTGTTCGTGGAATACGGGCTGTTCCTCCTGAAGACGGTCACGGTCGTTTTGGCGATCGTCGTCGTGATTGCGTTCGCTGCCGCGGCCGGCCGCCGAGCGACCCAGGATAACCTCGAGGTCGAAAATCTCAATCGGCGTTACCGGAGTCTCGGGCGCGTCCTCAGGAAGGCCGTGCTGGGGAAGTCGGAACGCAGGAAGGAGGGCCGGGCGGCGCGCAAGCGGGAGCGGGCCGAAGACAAGTCGTCGTCGACGCGGCCGCGGAGTTTCGTGCTCGACTTCAAGGGTGACCTCAGGGCGCGGGCGGTGGCCTCGCTGCGCGAGGAGATCAGCGCGGTACTCGACGTGGCCCGCGACGGCGACGAAGTCATCCTGCGGCTGGAGAACCAGGGCGGCCTGGTGCACGAACACGGCCTAGCCGCGTCCCAACTGGCGCGGATCCGTGACCGCGACCTGCCGTTGATCGTCTGTGTCGACAAGGTCGCGGCCAGCGGCGGCTACCTCATGGCCTGCGTCGCGACGAAGATCCACGCCGCACCGTTCGCGATCCTGGGATCGATCGGCGTCCTCGCCCAGATCCCCAACTTCAATCGCCTGCTGGACAGTCACGGCGTCGAGGTGGAACAGGTCATGGCGGGCCGGTACAAGCGCACCGTCACGATGTTCGGCGAGAATACCGACGAGGACCGGGAGAAGCTCAAGTCCGAGCTCGAGGACGTGCATCGTCTGTTCAAGGCGGCCGTCGCGGCCTACCGGCCCGGCCTCGACCTCGAGAAACTGGCGACCGGCGAGCATTGGTACGGCACCCGGGCGCTGGAGCTCGGACTGGCCGATGCGCTGGCTACGAGCGACGAGATACTGAGCGAACGCGCCGGGACCCGGGACCTGTACCGGGTCAGCTACAAGATCCGGCAACGTCTGCAACAGCGGCTGATGGCATCTGCCGACGGGGCACTGCAGCGGCTGGAATCCGCGGCGTTCGCCAGCCGTTTCGAATCCAGGCTGCCACGCTGACGGCGCCTCGCCCCGGGGTTCTGGCATTCGGAACCCGGATCGCCGAAAATTGTCGAAATCTTCGGGTGAAACCAGCGGCCCACGGGCCGGGAACGGCATGTACCGAACGCCTATCGGAAAGCTCCTCGCCACCGCGTCCCTGGCCGGGTACGCGCTGCTCGCATCGTCCGCGGCACTCGCGATTTCCGACCAGGAACTCGAGGTGCAGAGCGCCGAGCAGTTCGCGAAGATGAAGGCGTCGATGCCGCTGGTGACCGATCGGGCCACCATCGACTACATCGCCTGCGTCGCCAACGCCGTCGTCAAGGTGCTCGAAAAGCCCTACAGCGACGAGAACTGGGAGATGGCGATCTTCGACGTCGACGCCGTCAATGCCTTCGCGATGCCCGGCGGCAAGATCGGCGTGATGCGCGGCATCCTCAAGGCCGCCAAGAACCAGGATGAGCTCGCTGCCGTGCTCGGTCACGAGATCGCGCACGTGACGTCCGAGCATGCCAAGGAGCGGGCGTCCCGGGGCTCGGTGTCGAACGTCGGCATCGAGGTGGCAGCCGTATTGCTGGGCGGCGGCAACAGCGGCGCCACCTACACTGCCTACGAGGCGCTGAACCAGGGTGCGGCGCTGGGCATCATGTTGCCGTTCTCCCGCAAACAGGAGAGCGAGGCAGACGTGAAGGGCCTCGAATACATGGCGCGCGCCGGATTCGATCCGCGCGCCGCCGTACCGCTGTGGCAGAACATGGACAAGGTGGCGGGCGGCCAACCCGCCGAGTTCCTGTCCACGCACCCCTCCAACGAGAAGCGCATCGATGCACTGATCTCGCAGTGGCCAAAGACACTGCCGCTGTATAATGAGGCGATCAAGGCCGGACACGTCCCGCACTGTGTCCCGCCCGAGACGCCCGCGGACGCCGCGACGCCCGCGGAAAACACGCCGCCCGCAGCCAACCCGAAGAAGGAGTAGGCGCTCATAAGCCGCCGCATCGTACTGATCGTATCGCTCAGTCTGCTCGGCGGCTGTGCGACGCTGGAGGACCTGTTCGACTTCGGCCACGGCCCGCGCGAGGCGCCGCCGGCGCCGCTTGCCGAGCGGCCGCTCGAAGCCCCGATCGATGCCAATCGCTTCGTGCTGGCCTCGGCCGGGCAAACGGTCGTCGGCACGCCCCAGATCGTCTTCAGTTCGGCAGGGGACACCTTCGCGGATCTCGCAAGGACCTATGGCCTCGGCTACGACGAACTGCTGGTCGCCAACCCCGGCGTCGATCCCTGGCAACCCGGTGAGAAGACGCCGATCCTGCTGCCGACCCAGTTCGTGCTGCCCGATGCCCCGCACACGGGCATCGTGCTGAACATTGCGGCGAAGCGCCTGTTCTATTACCCGCACATGCCCGAAGGTCAGCCACAGGTCGTG
>JBAUVS010000138.1:0-4100 GCA_049583345.1 Woeseiaceae bacterium | reverse complement strand
GCGCAGCGCCGCCTGCCGGCCGAGGCGCGGCTTCAGCTCGCGGTGCGTCGTGTCGCCGAAGATCAGCCCGCCCAGCCGGTCGCCGCGGTGATGTGCCGCCCACGAGACGAGTGCCGCCGCACGACTCGCGTTGACCGACTTGAAACAACCCCGGGTCGCGAAGTGCATGCTGGAACGGAGGTCGAGGATCACGAGCACCGGACGCTCGCGCTCCTCGCGGAAGAGCTTGGTGTAGGCGGTCGCGCTGCGCGCGGTCACCCGCCAGTCGATGCTGCGCGGGTCGTCACCCGGCTGATACGGTCTCGACTCGTCGAACTCCATCCCGCGGCCGCGGAAATGGGAAACGTAGGCGCCGGTCTGCAGGGAACGCACGCGCAGAACATCGAGTGCCAGGGACCGCGCCGCGCCGCTCAGCCGGATCAGATCCGCCTGCTCGACGCCGACCGGCGAATCGCGCTCCGCGACCTGGCCTGTCTCGGCCATCAGGGCACACCGACACCGTCCAGGATGCGCCGGATGACGGAATTCTCGTCGACGCCGTCGGCCTCCGCCTCGAAACTCAGCACGATTCGGTGGCGCAATACGTCGGCGGCGACATCCTGGATGTCCTCGGGCCCGACATAGTCCCGACCCGCCAACCACGCGCGGGCACGCGCCGCCCGATCGATGCCCATGCTCGCGCGCGGGCTGGCACCGTACATGATCTGTCCCGCCAGCGACGAATCGACACGTCCCGCGTCGCGCGTCGAGACCACGATGTTGACGATGTATGCCTCGAGTTCGTCGGCCAGGTGCAGACCGAGGATGTCCTTGCGCGCCTGCATGATCGACGCGACCGACAACAGCTCGGGCGGCTGGAAAGCGTCACGCAGTCCCGCCCGCGCCTCGTCGCGATTGAGCACCAGGATACGGCGCTCGTCGTCGCTCGACGGATAGCCTACTTCGACGTGGAGCAGGAACCGGTCGAGCTGGGCCTCGGGCAGCGGATAGGTCCCCTCCTGCTCGATCGGGTTCTGCGTCGCCATCACCATGAACAGGCTGTCGAGCGGGTAGCTCCGATCGCCCACCGTGATCTGGCGTTCCTCCATCGCCTCGAGCAGCGCGGACTGCACCTTCGCCGGCGCCCGATTGATCTCGTCGGCCAGGATGAGATTGTGAAACAGCGGGCCCTTGCGGAATTCGAAAGTCCCCTGCTGGGGGCGATAGATGTCCGTGCCGGTGAGGTCCGCGGGCAGCAGGTCCGGCGTGAACTGCAGGCGGTGGAAGTCGCCCTCGATGCTCTCCGCCAGCACCTTGATCGCGCGCGTCTTGGCGAGTCCGGGCGCCCCTTCGACGAGCAGGTGCCCGTCGCACAGGAGGGCGATCAGCATGCGGTTGATCAGGTGCGACTGCCCTACGATCAGCCGGCTGGCATGCGCCTCGAGTTGTTGGAATTGTTGTACGACGCTCATCGCGTGCTCCGGGCCGAAAATCGGCGTGCCATTTTAGGGAGGATGCCCCGGCGCGCCAACCGGTCGCGGGGTTTTTTGGTCATTCGTGTCGGACTTCGTACGGACTTCGGTAATAATGCTCCCTCCTCCGACAGCAAACGGCGCAGAGAATTGCAGGAAATCCGGAAAATCTGGGGCATCTGCGTCTTCCTGCTCGCGGCCTGGACCGCCCACGCCGACCCGGTCTATACCGTCCGGGACCTGGACGCGGCGTTTCCGAAAGATGTCCTGATCGTCGAGGCGAGCGACGGGACCTGTTACCGCTTCGACATCTACCTCGCGCTGGACGACCCGCATCGCGCGCGTGGCCTGATGTTCGTGCGGGACCTGCCGGCGACTACGGGCATGCTGTTCGTCTACCGGCGCGACGGCATCCTCACCTTCTGGATGAAGAACACCTACATACCGCTGGATATGGTCTTCGTCCACCGTGATGGCACCGTCTCGTCTGTCGTGCACGACGCCGAACCGCTGTCGCTCAGGACGATCGCAGCCGCCGAGCCCGTGGCGATGGTCCTCGAGCTCAATGCCGGGACGGCGGCACGACTGCACATCGACGAGCACAGCCGGCTGCTGTGGGAGCCTGCGCGTGACCAGTAACCAGCGTAACCTGGCCGTGTTCGCGGCGGCCATCGGACTGACCTTGCTCGCGAGCGCGGCGTACCTCGGCGTCACCGGCGTTACCGACGACAATATCCGCATCCTGCTGCGCGCTTCCGCACGCCTCGCCTTCGTCGTGCTGCTGCTGGCATTCGTCGCCCGGCCGCTGCGGCAGCTATTCCCCTCGCCCGCCACCGCGAGACTGCTGGCGAACCGCCGCCTGATCGGCATCGCCTTCGCGGGCATCCACACGGCGCACGCGATGCTGATCCTGTATCGCGCACAGCAGATCCCGAGCTTCGACTTCGCGCCGTCCGCCAGCATCCCGGGTCTTTTGACCTACGCCATCATCTACCTGATGCTGATCACGTCGTTCGATCGCCCCGCCCGCGCGATCGGCCGCAAGGCCTGGAAAGTGCTGCACAAGGCCGGCCTGTTCTGGCTGGTCTTCGCCTTCGCACAGACCCAGTTGCCAGACTCGCTCGACGACCTCTCCGGCGCGAACTGGTGGCTCATCGCGCTGATCGTCCTCGCGCTCGTCATCCGCATGACGGCATTCTTCGCGAAGTTCCAGAGGGCGCCTGGTTAGATTTACAGATGGGCCGGTGGGGGCGCCCGCCTCCGCCTCGTCATTGTGAGGAGCGCAGCGACGCAGCAATCCACACTGGATTGCTGCGCTTCGCTCGCAATGACCACAGTTCTGGCGAGACGCGCCGGAAACGCGTTACGACAGGACGGAGGCAATCGAATCGGCGAGGTAGTCGACGTTGGCGGGGGTGATGCCGGCCACGTTGATGCGGCTGGAGTCGACCATGTACACGCCGAAATCGCGCTTCAGGCGCCCGACCTGTTCGGCCGAGATGCCGAGGAAACAGAACATGCCGTTGGCGCGGACGAGATGAGAAAAGTCCCGGTCGGGGATCTTCCCGCGCAGCGCGGTATCGAGCAGGGCACGCATCTCCTTGAGGCGATCCCGCATCGCCACGAGTTCGCGGGACCAGGTGCCGGAGAGTTCGTCGTCGTCGAGGATGATGCGCACGATCGCCGCGCCGTGGTCGGGCGGCACCGAGTACACGGTGCGGACGTAGTTGTTCGCGTTGCTGGCGAGCGGG
The DNA here is from genome assembly GCA_049583345.1 of Woeseiaceae bacterium. GTDB lineage: Bacteria > Pseudomonadota > Gammaproteobacteria > Steroidobacterales > Woeseiaceae > UBA1847. The sequence continues at coordinate 898 of JBAUVS010000138.1, read as the reverse complement.
CCGAGCTCACCGGGACTGGCAGCCAGCAACGACAGGGTCCCGACGCGGTCCCGATACAACCCGAAGTTCTTGGAGCACGAGGTCGAGACGATCATCTCGCCGGCGCGGGCCGCCAGGTGCCGGATCGGGAAGGCATCACGCTCGATATCCTGCGCGAAGCCCTGGTAGGCGTTGTCGAGGAACGGCACGAGCTCCCGCTCGACGATCGCGTCGGCGATGGCCTGCCATTGGTCTTCCGTCGGGTCGAGGCCGGACGGGTTGTGACAACTCGTATGCAGCAGCACGACGTCGCCCTTCGGCGCCGAGCGCAATGTGTCGAGCATCGCGTCGAGGCGGATGACGTGATCCTTCGTGTCGTAGTACGGATAGGATTTCAGCTTCAGCCCCGCGCCCCCGAGCAGGGGCACGTGATTGGCCCAGGTCGGCTCGCTGACCCAGACCGTGGCGTCGGGCCGTGCCCGCAGGATGAGTCCGGCGGCGACCCGCAGGGAACCCGATCCGCCGGGCGTCTGCAGCGTGACGAGGCGATCCGCGGCCGCGGCATCGCCGAAAATCAGTGCCTGCATGGCCGCGTTGAATCCCGCGTCACCCGCCGTGCCGATGTACGCCTTGCTGACCTGCGTATCGAGCAGGATCCGTTCCGCCGCCTTGACGGAATCGAGTACCGGGGTCTCGCCGGCGGCATTGCGATAGACGCCGACGCCGAGGTCGATCTTCTCGGCGCGCGGGTCGTCGCGATACTCGGCGATCAGGCCGAGGATGGCGTCGGCCGCCACCGTTTGCAGCGTCTCGAACAAATCGTGCTCCGTCTCAGAGGGTGTCGATCGGGGTCTTGATGTACCGGACGTCGTTGTTCTCGGCGTCGGGCAGGAGACCCGCCCGAATGTTGACCTGAATC
>JBAUVS010000137.1:0-2033 GCA_049583345.1 Woeseiaceae bacterium | reverse complement strand
CCGTTGCGGCCTGCAACCGCGACGGCGGCCCGTGCCGGAAGTCGCCGACGGCGATGCGGCGCCGACGCAGGCATTGTGGCGTGTGCCTGCCGATCGCGATCCGGATCGTTGCCCGAAACAGTTCGTCGATTTCCAGAACGACGTCAGCGTCGCGGATATCCGGCTGGCGGTGCGCGAAGGCTATCGCAACGTCGAGCACGTCAAGCGCTATACGGCGCTCGGTTTCGGCACCGATCAGGGCAAGCTCGGCAACATCAACGGCATGGCGGTGCTGGCCGAGTGCCTGGGCAAGCCGCTGGCCGAGGTCGGCACGACGACGTTCCGGCCCGCATACACACCCGTCACGTTCGGCACCATCGCAGGGGACGCCGTCGGCGACCTGTACGATCCCGTGCGCAAGACGGCGATACACGAATGGCACGAAGCTTCCGGCGCACCGATGGAGATCGTCGGGCAGTGGCACCGGCCGCGTTACTTTCCCCGCGACGGCGAATCCATGCACGAGGCCGTCGCGCGCGAGTGCCTCGCCGCCCGCAGTTCGCTGGCCGTCATGGATGCCTCGACGCTGGGCAAGATCGACGCGCGCGGACCCGACGTCGTCGCGTTCCTGGAGCGCCTGTATACCCATGACGTGGCGAAGATGGCGCCGGGCCGTTGTGCCTACGGCGTCCTGCTGGGTGAGGACGGTATGGTCATGGACGACGGCGTGATGGCGAGGATCGATGAACGGCAGTTCTACCTGACCACGACGACCGGCGGCGCGGCCCGGGTGCTGGGATGGCTCGAATTCTGGCTGCAGACCGAGTGGCCCGATCTCGAGGTCTATCTGACCTCCCTGACCGACCACTATTCGGCCATAGCCGTCGTAGGGCCCGACAGCCGCAAGGTGCTCGAGAAGCTGGGTTGCAGCGTCGCGCTGGATGCAGCGAGTTTCCCGTTCATGCGCGTCAGGTCGGCGAGGCTCGGCGGCTTGCCCGTACAGTTGTTCCGGGTGAGTTTCAGCGGCGAACTGGCTTTCGAGGTCCATATCGACAGCGGCTTCGCCCTCGGGATGTGGCAGCGGCTGGTGGAAGCCGGGCAGGAATTCGGCATCACGCCCTACGGAACCGAGACCATGCACGTGCTGCGTGCCGAAAAGGGCTACATCATCGTCGGCCAGGACACGGACGGCTCGATGACGCCCGTCGACCTGGGACTGAGCTGGCTGTTGTCGGACGGCAAGGACTTTATCGGCAAGCGCTCGCTGTCCCGGCCCGACTGTCGGCGTGCGAATCGCAAGCAGCTCGTCGGTCTTTTGTCGTCGGACGGAAAAACGGTACTGGCCGAGGGTACGCAGCTCGTGGACGATCCGGACGCGGCAACCCCCGTGCCGATGTGCGGCCACGTGACGTCGAGCTACCAGAGCGCCTGCCTCGGCCATCCGATCGCCCTCGCAGTCGTCGCGGGCGGCCGATCGCGCGTGGGTGAGACGATCTATGCGATGCCGCGCGACGGCGAGCCGTTCGCGGTGACGATCGCCCAACCGGCATTCTACGATCGGCAGGGACGGCGGCAACATGTCTGAAACGCCGTCGATCAGGCACGGTCTGGAAAGCTACCTGGAATCCGTTACCGGCGGATACCCGCATCCATCCGTGCACGTCTCGGTGCGCACGGGACTCGGACACGTCAACCTGCGCGGTGACCCGGAAGATTCCGCATTCACGACCGGCGTCGCCGAGGCGCTGGGTCAGGCCCTGCCGACGGAGCCCAACACGGCGACGCTCGGCACGCAGGACGTGTCCTGGCTCGGGCCGGATGAATGGCTCATCGTGACGGCACGGCCGCGGCTGGCGGAGCTGCTCGAGCAACTGTGGCGGGCGACGCAGGGACGGCATGCTTGTGTGAACGACGTCAGCGGCGGACTGGTCGTCGTGCGCCTGTCCGGACCGGCTGCCCGCGACGTTCTCGCCAGGGGCAGCACGCTGGACCTGCATCCGGGCAGGTTCGATGCAGGCCGGTGTGCGCAGACCGGACTGGCGAAGGCGCCCGTG
>JBAUVS010000136.1:0-1871 GCA_049583345.1 Woeseiaceae bacterium | reverse complement strand
GCCCCAGGCGGGACATCCCCTCCAAACCTGCGAACCAGAGCAGTAAATGTCGTACCATCACCATCAAAGGCAAGTTCCTTTGGTCGTCCGTTGCTATCGACGAACTGCTCGTCTGTATACCAACGATGAAGAATTTCGGAGATCGGCGTCGTCTTCACGACAACAGTTTGTTCACTCGCATCCGTCTTATCTCGAATTCGGCGAACTTCTTTCCTCGTTAAACCGGTCATCACGGCGACCCTAGAAATATTAGTTGGCCGCCCTCGAAGTCCATAGTTTTCGGTAGCCGTTTGGACGAACGCTGTTTTAGCAATCTCTGAAAATTCTCGATAACCGACTCCCGCTCGCAAAAGGGCGCGGGCCAATGGGCGTAGTACCAATAGAATCGCACCAAGAATTTGACGTTCTATGTTGTTTTGCATGGACGCAAAATATATTGATACAAATGAATAATTGCTAACGAAACTGGCTACTTGGGAAAAATAGCCCAAGTCTCATTAGGTCTGGATTTTGGCGTCAATATCTGTTAGCTGGCGAAACATCCAGATTTGGGTGACGCCTTAGGAGCTGCGGTCGGATATGCCGGTCTCAAGCAGGTGTTCAAACTCCGATTCATCCAGCGTGCTCACCTCGAATTCCTGCGCTTTGGCGAGCTTGGAGCCCGGTTTTTCGCCATAAACGACAAAATCAGTCTTCTTCGAAACGCTGCCGGTGACCTTGCCGCCGTGTGCAATGATGCGCTGCTTGGCCTCGTCGCGAGTCATGTTGGCCAGAGTACCGGTCAGGACGAACGTCTTGCCGGATAGCGGGCCGTCCTCTGCTGCCTTTCGTGGTGCGTGCTCTGGCCAGGTTACGCCCGATTTCTGCAGGCGCTTGATGACGTCGCGATTGTGCGGCTCGTCGAAAAACGCCCGGATGCGCGCCGCCACGATCGGCCCGACGTCCGGCACCGAGATCAACTCATCCTCCCCTGCCTGCATGATGCTCGAGAGCTTTCCGAAATGGGTGGCGAGCGCCGCGGCTGTGGCCTCGCCGACTTCGCGGATACCGAGCGCGAACAGGAATCGCGTCAATGTCGTGGCTTTGCTCTGCTCGATGGCTTGTATGAGATTTGCGGCGGACTTTTCGCCGAGTCGTTCCATGTTCTCGAGTTCTGCCTTGTCGAGTTGATAGATATCGGCCGGCGTTTCGACGCGGCCGAGAGCGACGAGTTGGTCAATCAACTTGGCGCCCAGCCCCTCGATGTCCATCGCTCTTCGCGATACAAAATGCTTGAGCGACTGTGCGCGCTGCGCCGCACAAAACAGGCCGCCGGTGCAGCGTGCGACGGCCTCGCCTTCCTCGCGCAGCACGGCGGATCCGCAAACCGGGCATTTCTTCGGTAGCTGGACCTTGCGGGTGCGTTTCGGGCGCCGGCTGGCGATAACGCTGACGACCTCCGGAATGACGTCGCCCGCCCGCCGCACGATCACGGTGTCGCCGACCCGCACGTCCTTGCGGTGCAGCTCGTCGATGTTGTGCAGCGTCGCATTGCTCACCGTGACGCCGCCGACGAACACCGGCTTCAGCCGCGCGACTGGCGTCAGGGCACCGGTCCGCCCGACCTGGAACTCGACGCCTTCGACGACTGTCATTTCTTCGTGTGCCGGGAACTTGTGCGCGATCGCCCAGCGCGGTGCACGCGACACGAAGCCCAGTTCGCGCTGCAGGCGCAGGCTGTTGACCTTGTATACGACGCCGTCGATCTCGTAGCTGAGCGACTCGCGGCGTGCCCCGATGTCTTCGTAGTAGGCCAGGCACCCCTCCAGCCCCTGCACGAGTCGGCGTTCCGGGCAGGTCTTCAGGCCCCAGGCCTGCAACCGTTCGAGAAC
>JBAUVS010000135.1:0-6753 GCA_049583345.1 Woeseiaceae bacterium | reverse complement strand
ACGACGGAAAAGGCATAACGGCCTAGCATCGTTTACTTCTCCCCGGCGAGCCGTGTCGCCGTGCAATGTTCCCGCGCAATCTCATACTGTTATCGACTGAAATGGTCACTCGCGGTTCCTAGTCCTTTTTCGTGGAAATCGCGACGTTGCTGATACCCACCGCCTTCGCGGCCTCCATGACGACCACCAGCATCGCGTTGGTGGATTCCTTGTCGGCCTGGATGACCATCGAGCCCTTGGGATTCTCCGAGTGCAGGCGCTCGATCGCGGCGCGCACACCGCCCGGATCGATCTTCTTGCGATCGATCCAGATCTCGTCGGCCGGGCTGATCGCGACCAGGATCGCGGCGTCTTCCTGCTTCTCCAGCGTGTAGGCTTCCGGGCGATCCACCGTGATGCCGGCCTCCTTGATGAACGAGGCCGTCACGATGAAGAAGATGAGCATGATGAACACGACGTCCAGCATGGGCGTCAGGTTGATCTCGTTCTCTTCCTCTTCGGCCTGCAAGGCACGTGAGATGCTCCGCTCTGCCATACTATGTCGTCTCCAGATCGATTACCCGGCGGGATTGCGCGCCGCGTCAGCCGCGCTCGTCCGCGAGCGAAATGTTGTAGACGCCGGCCTGCCGGGACGCGTCCATCACCGCCACCAGCATCTTGTTGGTGGACTTCTTGCTGGCCTGGATGACCACCGAACCCTTCGGATTCTCCGAATGCAGTCGCTCGATATTGGCGCGCACCGCGCGCGGGTCGATCAGGCGGCGGTCGATCCAGATCTCGTCGTTGTCGGTGATCCTGATCAGTATGTTGGTGTCTTCGTTCTTGACGTCGGTCACCGGCGCGTCCGGACGGTTCACGTCCAGGCCCGCCTCCTTGATGAACGAGGCCGTCACGATGAAGAAGATGAGCATGATGAACACGACGTCCAGCATGGGCGTGAGGTTGATCTCGTTCTCTTCCTCCTGCTGTTCCAGATCGAAATGATGCTTGGCCATGCCGCTGTCCTCAGTGATCCATCGTCAGTGAGTCTTCGAGAAATTCGACCTCCCGTGCCGCGCGCCGGGACAGGAGCGTGACGAGCAGCACGCCCGACAGGGCACCGACCATGCCCGCCATCGTGGGCACGGTCGCCTGCGACACGCCGGCCGCCATCGCACGCACGTTGCCCGATCCTGATACCGCGAGTACCTGGAACACGCTGACCATGCCGGTGACCGTGCCGAGCAGGCCCAGCAGCGGACACAGCGCGATCAGCGTCTGGATCATCGGGATGTTGCGGTTGGTGGTGGTCCGGAACCGCGAGATCATCATCTCGCGGATCTGGTGGGCGTTCCAGGAGCGCCGCTCGGGGCGCGATTCCCAGTTGTCCCGGATTCCCTGCGAGACACCCTTCATCGTCGTGCGGAAGAACAGGATCCGCTCGGTGATGAGCACCCACATGATGAAGATCGTCAACGCGATCAACTTCAGCACGGGTCCGCCGAGGCCCATGAAATCCCGGATGGATTCAATCGCATCAGTCAGCCAAAGCATCGCAGCTCCTTACGGTACGCGCCGTTCCATCAGCCGTGCTTCTCGGAATGCTCTGCCACGAGGCCGGCACTCTGGGACTGCAGGATGTTGACGATCCTGCGGCTCTGGCCGCTGACCAGCGTGTGCAGGAGCACGAGCGGAATCGCCACCACCAGGCCGATTACGGTCGTCACCAGCGCCTGCGAGATACCGCCGGCCATCATCTTCGGGTCACCGGCGCCGTACAGGGTGATGACCTGGAAGGTCTGGATCATACCGGTCACGGTACCGAGCAGGCCCATGAGCGGCGCCACCACGGAAATCACCTTGATCAGCAACAGGCCCTTGGTGAGCCCGGGCATCTCCTTGAGCGCCGCTTCACTGAGCTTGAGTTCGATCGTCTCGGTGTCGGCGTTCCGGTTGCTCTCGTAGGCGGCCAACACGCGGCCCAGCGGATTGTCAGTGCTGGCGCTGTCGCGTTTGAGCTGCGCGCGAACCTTGCGGCTGTCTGCGGACAGCCCGATCCACCGCCAGATGGCGACCAGCAGGCCGATAATGCCGAGCACGATTGTCGAGTAACCGACGATGCCGCCCTGGTCGACCTTCTCACGGAATGTCGGCGTCTCGACCAGCAGGCCGAGGATGCTGCCGCGCGTGACGTCGATACCGAAATCGACGTAGCCCGAATCCGCTTCCATGAGATCGGACGTCGTGCCCGTGTAACGGCCGTCAGGCTGCCGCTGCAACTCCGCGACCGAGCCGTCATCCGGGTTGTACTTCAGGTAGCCGTCTTCGGACACGATGTTGAACGTGCCGACCCGCACGATGTTCTCCTCTTGCTGCTCACCGTCCGCCTTCGTGACCGTATACGGGAACTCCACGACCTTGCCGGACTCGTTGATCTCGCGCTGCAGCTCGTACCAGAGCTTCTCGATATCCGAGATCTGGGCCAGTTCCGTGGCGTTGGACATCTTGCTGCCCAGCTCGACCAGGAACTTCTCCCGATCCGGATACTGCAGATTGGTCAGGGACTCCTTGAAACGCGCCTGCGTGTCGCCCGAAACGGTCTGCAGCACGCCGAACAGTTCCTTCAGGGCGCCCAGGCGTTCGTTCAGCGCCGCGCGGGCGGTCGTGATCTTTTGCTGGTTGTCCTGGAAGGTCTTTTCCAGCACCGCACTCTCGTTCTCCTGGCGCGTCCGTTCGGCGCGTGCCTTGTTGAGTAGCGCCTGTTGCTGATCCTTCTGCGCCTTGAATTCCGCCTCGCGCTTGCGGGCCTCGGCATTGTCGCGGGACTCGCCCTTTTGGATCAGGTTCAGCAGCTGCGACATGCTCGCGGCCTGCTGGTCCTTGGCCTGGTTCTGCGCCAGCGCGGTGCCGCCGGCGCAGAGCGCGATCGCCGCGGCGACGATTATCGTTGTTATGCGTTTCATCTAGGTCGCCTCCGCGGGTGCCGGTGCATGGACTGGTACGACGATCAGCTCCGGTGCAATGAGCTGTTTGGCCATACGCAGGCCCTTGCGAACCTCGTTACGTGCGGAGTTGTCGATGACCCACTGCCGCTTGTCGTTGTCCCACCGGCCCGTGATCTTGTAGTCGTCGGACTGGAAAAAGAGCGCGACGCGGCCGATACGGAGCATGTTGTAGCTGCGCGTGGCCCCGTCGAGCGTCAGGGACTGCGTGTAGTACTCGCCGGAGCTGCCGTAATCGTTCTCGATCTGGTAGGCCTCGAGGACCTTGCGGAATTTCTCGGCGACGCTGACGTCGGAACGCTCCATGATGGCCTTCAGGTCATCGATACGCTTGGTCCGCTCGTCCATCAGGAACGGCACGTCCAGCTTGATCGACTGCTCGAGGCCGTCGATCATGCGTTCCATCAACGGGAAGATCTGGCGATTGATGACGTCGACCTGGTCCATGGACAGCGAGATGTCCTGCAATGTCGCATCCTGGCCGTCGACCTGGGCCTTCATGAGGCGGTTGTACACCTTCAGGCCGTCGATTTCCTTGTTGATCGCGCGATAGTCGTCTTCGAGCGAGCGCGTCGCGTCGACGACCTTGTTGATTCGTTCCTGCGATTCCTGGGCCAGCTGAAGCCGATGATCCTCGGCCTTCAAAACCTGGTCGACGGACTGCTGCGCAAGAACGCCGCCGGAGATCGCAACAAGCGAGGCTGCAAGGATTGCAGTGCCTTTGCGCCGACTCTTGTTTGTGCACCGTTTCATGAACGCTCCTTACCTAAAGGTCGAAATGTATTTCTGGTGTTGCGAATTGAGATGCAACGTATCCGCTGATTATCTGCTCATGTATTAAACAAGAATATCAGACCCGGCCGATTGCAGGTCCGCATGCGCACGCAACCTTGTCCACGCCGGCCGCGGCGATGAATTCTCTGGACCCTTGACTCTCTTTCTTTTTCCGTGGCCATCCGGAACGCTCCGGTTCCGGCTTCCCCGCCTTTTCTATTTTAAATATTACCGGGCCCCTTGGTACCCGGGGGCAAGAATAACATATGCTTGATGGATCGCCAGCCCGGCGGCGACATAAGGAATGGGCGTTCAAAGGCACCGTGCGGCGGCCTGCCGGATGCCGATTTGGTATCACAAGTAACTGATATTTCGAAATTTGACATCGTTTGAAGCATGCAACATGATCGCCCGTCATGAACATGTTCCGGAACCGCTCGAACGTCCGCAGCCGCGATATGGCGTTGCTGCCGGCCCCGCTTGCGCTCCTTCTCCTTGGAGGACAGGGCGGGTAACGCGTATCCGGAAACTGGCATTCGCGACCCCGCATCCGACCAGGATAGTGGGGTTTTTTTTGTTGACCTCGAACTTGGACATGAAAATGACAGACACAAGAGGCATTGCGCCGGAGATTGAGCATCATGCGGTTGTATTCTGAGGCAGACGTTGACACCCGTTGCCTGGCCGACAGGCAGATCACGATTCTGGGTTACGGCAGCCAGGGCCGTGCCCACGCACTCAACCTAAAGGACAGCGGCTTCAACGTCGTCGTCGGCCTGCGTCCGGACGGCGCCAGCTGGTCCCAGGCGGTCGCCGACGGGCTCGTCGTGAAGAGCCCGGACGAGGCCGTCAAAGGCGCCGCGGTCATCGCGTTCCTGACGCCCGACATGGTGCAGAAGGCGCTGTACGCGAGCGTGGTCGATCACATCGACGAGGGTGCCACGCTGTTGTTCGCACACGGCTTCGCCATCCATTTCAAACAGATCGAGCCGCGCGCGGACCTGAATGTCGTATTGATCGCGCCGAAAGGGCCCGGTGGCCTCGTGCGCCGGCAGTACGAGGAGGGACACGGCGTGCCCTGCCTCGTCGCCGTGCATCAGGACGCCACCGGCGACGCGCTGACGATCGCCCTGGCCTACTCCGCCGGAATCGGCGGCGCCCGCGCCGGCGTGATCGAAACGACGTTTGCCGAAGAGACCGAGACCGACCTGTTCGGCGAACAGGCCGTCCTGTGCGGCGGCGCGACGGAACTGATCGTCGCCGGGTTCGAGACACTCGTCGAGGCCGGCTACCAGCCCGAGGTGGCCTATTACGAAGTCATGCACGAACTGAAGCTGATCGTCGACCTGCTGCACGAGGGCGGCTTGCGCAAGATGTACAAGTACATCAGCGACACGGCGTCCTGGGGCGACATGGTCAGCGGACCGCGGGTCGTGGGTCGCGACTCGCGCGAGGCGATGAAAGCGGTCCTCGCCGACATCCGGGACGGCTCGTTTGCCCGAAACTGGATCAATGAGAGCGAGGCGGGCATGCCCGAATTCCGCAAGCGCCTGGCGGCCGATCTCGAACACCCGATCGAGAAAGTGGGCGCCGATCTGCGCGCCCGGATGGACTGGCTGGAGGCATAGAGGCGACGCACCGGGCGGATGACCCGGCGGAGGACAACGGCAATGGCGGACACATCCCCCCAGAATCGCATTCGGATCTTCGACACGACCCTGCGCGACGGCGAGCAGGCGCCGGGCTGCAGCATGACCATCACCGAGAAGCTGCGCGTCGCGCGGGCGCTCGCGGAACTCCGCGTGGACATCATCGAAGCCGGCTTCCCTGCCGCCTCTCCGGGCGATTTCGAGGCCGTGCGGGCGATCGCGGACGAAGGTCTCGAAGCCGTCATCTGCGGGCTCGCGCGCTGTAACCCGGGGGACATCGAGAAGGTGTACGCCGCCGTGAAGTCGGCCGCGCGCCATCGCATCCATGTCTTCGTCGCCACGAGCCGCATCCACCGCGAACACAAGCTGAAGATGGCCAAGGAGGAGATCATCAGGAGCGCCGTCGGCGCGGTGCGCATGGCGCGCGAACTGTGCGACGACGTCGAATTCTCGCCCGAGGATGCCTCGCGCACCGAGCTGTCCTACCTGGCCGAGGTCGTCACCGCGGCAATCGAGGCCGGCGCCACGACGGTCAACATCCCGGACACGGTGGGCTACACCGTGCCCGCGGAGTTCGACGACGTGTTCCGCTATCTGAAGCGGAACGTTGCCGGCATCGACGCCATCACGCTCAGTGTGCACTGTCACAACGACCTCGGCATGGCGGTCGCGAACAGCCTCGCCGCCGCGCGCGCCGGCGCGCGCCAGATCGAATGCACGATCAACGGCATCGGCGAACGCGCCGGCAATTGCAGTCTCGAGGAAGTGGTTATGGCGCTGAGGACGCGCGGCGACTTCTTCGATCTGCACACCGGCATCGACACGACGCGCCTGTATCCGACCTCGCGCCTCGTATCGAGCATCACCGGCATGCACCCGCCGCGCAACAAGGCGATCGTCGGCGAGAACGCGTTCGCGCACGAGGCCGGCATCCATCAGCACGGCATGCTGCAGCATGCCTCGACCTACGAGATCATGCGTCCGGAGGACGTCGGCATCAGCCGCTCCAACCTCGTCATGGGCAAGCATAGCGGCCGCCACGCGTTCCGGGACCGCGTTCGCGAACTCGGCTTCGACCTCGACGAGTTCGAGACCAATCGGGCCTTCCAGGAATTCAAGAAGCTCGCCGACAAGAAGAAGGACGTGTACGACGGCGATATCGAGGCGATCATCATGAGCGCCGACAACACCTCGACCGGCCCCTGGTCGCTGCGCTCGATTCGCGTGCAGACGCTCACGGACAGCCCGGCGCAGGCGACCGTCGTGCTGGTCGGCGAGGACGGCGAGGAATCGACCGCGACCGCCGGCGGCGACGGGCCGATTGCCGCGGCCGTGCAGGCGCTCGAGGA
>JBAUVS010000134.1:0-1981 GCA_049583345.1 Woeseiaceae bacterium | reverse complement strand
GATCAATTGGAAAGCGATTCGTCATTGCGAGCGAAGCGAAGCAATCCAGTGTTTGAAATCAACGAGCTGTGGATTGCCGCGTCGCTTCGCTCCTCGCAATGACGAATTGATCAGAGTTTCCCTAGGTATCTTTCCTGGCGGTTTTGCCCAGCCCCAGGATCGGCCCGACGAACTCGAGCGGCATCGGGAACACGATCGTGTTGGTCCTCTCGTTCGAGATCTCCTTCAGCGTCTGCAGATAGCGCAGTTGCAGTGCCTGTTCTTCCTTCAGGAGAATACTTGCGGCTTCCGCCAGCATCGTTGCGGCCTGCTTCTCCGCTTCGGCATTGATGACCTTGGCGCGGCGGGCGCGCTCGGCCTCGGCCTGCTGCGCGATGGCGCGGATCATGCTCTCGTCGAGGTCGACGTGCTTGATCTCGACGTTGGCCACCTTGATGCCCCAGTTGTCGGTACGCTGGTCGAGAATCGCCTGAATATCGGCGTTGAGCTTGTCGCGCTCGGCAAGCATGTCGTCGAGCTCGTGCTGGCCGAGTACCGATCGCAACGTCGTCTGCGAGAGCTGGCTGGTCGCCTCGAACACGTTGGCGACCCGGATGATGGCCTTCTCGGGATCGACGATGCGGAAGTAAATGACGGCATTGACCTTGACCGAAACGTTGTCGCGCGAGATCACGTCCTGGGTCGGCACGTCGAGGACGATGACACGCAGGTCGACCTTGACCATCTTTTGGATTCCCGGGAACAGGATGATGAGGCCCGGGCCCTTGACGCTCTGGAAACGACCGAGGAAGAAGATCACGCCGCGCTCGTATTCCTTCAGGATCTTGAAAATGTTGTAGGCCAGTACGACCAAGAACGCGATGATAATTCCGACGTATGCTAGGGGCATCTCAGGTCTCCTGCTCTGAATTCCCGAAACCGGCATCGAAACCGGCTCCGGCTGCTTTGCGTTGATCGGCCGGCCGAACCTCGAGCACCAGCCCGTTCATGTCGGTCACGATGACCGGCTCATCCTTCTTGATCGGCACCTTGCTGTGCGCGGCCCAGGACTCGCCTTCGAGCCAGACCATGCCGTCGCCGGTGAAGTCCTGCATGGCCTTGCCGGAGCCGCCGACGATCGAACCGCGCCCGGTCACGGCCCCGCGCCGGCGCAGTTTCAATACATAGGTAACCACCCAGACAATGAGCAATGCGGCGATGACAGCCACCGAGATGACGAAGGTCAGGGAGATCCCGAATCCCGGGACGCCGGTATCGAACATCATGATCGCTCCGAATACGAACGCGGCGATGCCGCCGAGGCCGAGTGCACCGAAACTGGGGGCGAACGCCTCCGCCGTCATCAAGCCGAGCCCGACGATGATCAGCAACATACCGGCGTAGTTCACCGGCAGGAACTGCAGGGCATACGCCGCGAGCAGCAGGCAGATGACGCCGACGACGCCCGGCAGCACGGCGCCGGGATTCCAGCCCTCGAACAGAAGTCCGTATAGCCCGACGATGCCGAGCAACAGGATGATCTCGGGGTTCGAGATCACCGACAGGATCCGGATGCGCCAGTTCGGCTCGTAGACCTCGACGACGGCATCTTTCGTGTCGATCGTGCGCTTGCCCGCGGCGACCTCGACCTCGTAACCGTCGAGTTCTTCCAGCAGTTCGGCGCGGTCTTTGGCGATGAACTCGATGACGTGCTGTTCCAGCGCTTCTTTCGCCGTCAACGTCGCGGCATTGACGACCGCGTCCTCGGCCCAGTCGGCGTTGCGGCCGTGACGCTCGGCGAGTCCGCGGATGTAGGTGACGGCATCGTTGAGTACCTTGCGTTCCATCGCCGTGGGCTCGGCCTCGGGATTTTTCGGATTCTTGTCGTTGTCTTCTTCCTCCTGACCGGGCGCCGCCGGCGGTTTCGGCGTCGCATCGCCCCCGAACAGGCTGACCGGGGTCGCGGCACCGACCTGGGTGGTCGGCGCCATCGCCGCAACGT
>JBAUVS010000133.1:0-4006 GCA_049583345.1 Woeseiaceae bacterium | reverse complement strand
CCGAGGCGCGTCATGTCGAGCAGATTCTGCACGTAACGATTGAGGCGATCGGTTTCCTGAACGACGTTTTCAAGTAACTCGCGCTTGTCGGATGCTCCGAGCGTCGCATCCAGTTCCAGCAATGCGGTGGTCGCGCCCTTGATAGAGACGAGGGGTGTGCGCAGGTCATGGGAGACGGAGGAGAGCAGGGCGGCGCGCAGTTTCTCCGTCTCCGTAAACAGGCGCGTGTTTTCGATCGTCGCTGCCAGTTTCACACGTTCGAGCGCAGTGCTTGCCTGGTCGCGCATGGCGAACAAGAGACGTTTCTGCTCTGCGTCGAGCGTCCTGCGGCCGTCGAGCGCGCGTACGCCGAGCACACCGAGCACTTCCTGTCCGAACAGGGGCACGAAAAGCCATGCGCTCGCCGGCAATGTACCTGTCCCGCGGCCGGCAGGCTCGCGGTGGCTGTAGGCCCACTCGGCCGCCGCCTTCTCGGTATCCGTCAATCCGCCGCGCGCGTCGCCGGAAGCCACGGCGAGCTTCGACGCATAGTCGCGGAACAGTACGACTGCCTCAAGTGCGAGAGTCGACCGCAGGTACTCGGTCAATACGCGAGCGCAGCCTTCGCGAGTGACGATTCCGGTCAGGCGACGGCTGAAATCGCCGATCGAGTCAACGCGCTGACTGTTGGCGCGTATCGTCGCGATCTGCCGGTGCACGCGCGCCGCGAGCTGTCCCGTGACCAGCGCCACCGCGAGGAAGAATGTGAGCGTCAAGGCGTCGTGTTCGGCGGAAACCGAGAAGGTGTAGCGCGGTTCGGTCAGGAAAAAATTGAAGACGAGGAAGCTCAGCACGCTGGCAAAGAGTGCGGGCCCGACACCGGATCGGACCGCGGCAATCAACACGCCGGTCAGGAAGATGAGTCCGAGATTGGCCGTTTCCAGGACAGGGTCGAGAAACCACGCGATGACGGCACAGCCGGCCGTGGCGAGCACGGCTTCGCCGTATCCCTTCCAGCCCCGGTGGCTCAATGCCAGCCGGCCAATGGGAGCTGCGCGCTTTGCCGGCTGCGCATCTGCCATGGCAGCGACTGTGATGTCGATATTCCGGCTGCGTCTCAGCAGCTCAGCCGCAAGGGAGCGCCGGAAGACCGGAAACGTCCTGCGCCGATGCGAGTGACCGACAATGATCTGCGTTACGTTGCGCTCGGCCGCGGAGGTCAATATCGCTTCGGCAAGATCGTTGCCTGACAGCAGCAGAGTCTCCGCGCCCAGTTCGTCGGCCAGCTTGAGGGATCGAGACAGATTTCCGTCGGGACGGGACAAGGCGGCCTGCGACGGATTGATGCACGCAACAACCCAGGGCACGTCCTCGCACGAGGCCAGACGCTTGCCCAGGCACACGAGCCGGTCGCAATCCACAGACTCGTCGATCGTCACCATGAGTCGCGCCGGCATCTGCCGGGAGCTATCGACGCTGTTGGTAAGCGTGTCGGTCAAGTCTTCTGCCTGGGTAGTACCGCGTCTGCCACCTTGCACCGCCTCGCCACCCGCCTCGGGAGACGTTAATCCTTCCAGAACGATGGCGCCAGCAGCACCAGGAAGGTAAAGATCTCCATACGACCGAATAGCATCGTGAATACGAGCAACAGCTTCCCTTCCGGCGAAACGCCGGCAAAATTGACGGCGACGTCGCCAAGACCGGGGCCGAGATTGTTCAGGCACGCTGCCACGGCGCCGAATGCCGTGACCTGGTCCATGCCGTCCATCATCAACAGGATCATCGTGCCCACGTAAACAAAGACATACATCGCAAAGAAGCCCCAGACACCGTCGATGACGGCTTCCGGCACGACCTGGCCGTCCACGCGGATCGGCAGCACGGCTCTTGGGTGAATGAGCTGACGGATCTGAGCGATGCCCTGCTTGCCGACGATGACCAGGCGGATGACCTTCATCCCGCCTGCAGTCGAGCCGGCACAGCCGCCCATGATGCTGCCGAAGATCAGCAACGCGGGGAGCGCGTACGGCCACAGGGAAAAGTCATCGACGCCGAAGCCGGTGTTGGTGACGACCGAGGCGACTTCGAATGCCGCGGCGCGGATCGCATCTTCGGCGGAACTCTTGGTCCCCGTCTCGTAAAGTACCAGCGCGATACAGGCGATCAGAGCGCCGACGACGGCAAGGAATGCCTTTGTCTGGGTGTTGCGGAAATACGTGCTGATTCGCAACGTACGCCATACGACGAAATGTACGTTGAAGCTGATGCCCGCTGCCAGCATGAAGAAGACGCCGACTGCCTCGATCGCCGGGCTGTCGAAATACGAGAAGCTCGCATCGTGGGTGGAGAACCCGCCCGTGGCGAGCGTCGCGAAGCTGTGGCCGATGGCATCGAAAACGGTCATGCCGGCGAGCCAGAAGCAGAATGCGCAAGCGATCGTCATCCACAGGTACAGCACGCACAGCGTCCTGGCGGTACCGGCTATTCGCGGCGTGATCCGTTCATCCTTGACCGGTCCGGGGGTCTCGGCGCGATAGAGTTGCATGCCGCCGATGCCCAGCATCGGTAACAGCGCGACGGCGAGGACGATCACGCCGATGCCGCCGAGCCAGTTGATCTCCTGCCGATAGAACAGGATCGACGGTGGCAGGTTGTCGAGGCCCACGAGTACCGTCGATCCCGTTGTCGTATACCCGGACGTGGCCTCGAAAAGCGCGTCGACGAAGGGGACGTGCAGGCCGAGCACGAACGGCAAGGCGCCGAGGACACTCATCGCGATCCACATCAACGCGACGATCACGAAGCCGTCGCGGTGCCGGATCCTGGCCAGCGTGCCGCGCAGGGATAACCACAGGCTTGCCCCGGCCAGCAGGGCGGCGCCGAAGGTCAGCGACAGATGGTCGAACTCGCCATCGCCGTAGATCAGCGATACGGCGAGCGGCGGGATCAGAGTGGTGCTGAACAACAACAGCAACACGCCGAGAGTGCGAATGACGACGCCGGTCTGCATGTGTCCGTACGAAAGCCCGACTGGGGGGCAACCATGACGAGAAGCAGGCTAGCAGCCGTCCGCGTATGGAATCGATGCGGAACGGCGCCGGCCGGCGTAAGGAAAACGTAAAGACCGGCCGGCCTCGAAAAACCGGGACGCTCGTCCGATTCCGGAGAGCGAACACCTGCTATCGTGCGGCCACCTGTGGCCGCCATGCGGAGTGTTTACGGCGTGAACAAGTCGACGCTTCTCGTCCTTCTCGGCCTGAGTGTGCTGCCGGGTCACCCGGCGGCCGCAGGCGCCGGCACCGAGCTTCGCGTGCTGGCCACGCATCCGGCTGGCGACGAGGTCACGCTCGGCACGAACCAGAACTACTACCTGCGCATCGGCTACTCGACCGACGAGCCGGTGAGGATCTGGGCGCGTCCCTACTACCGCGGCGAGGCCGTGAATGCAGGCAGTAACCCGTCGCCGGTCTATACCGGCAGCGGTGAGGCGCTCGGCTGGTTCTTCTTCTTCGAACCCGGCGACCGGGCGGACGAGATTCGCATTACGGCGGGCGATGGCTCGGCGGCAGGCACTCGACTCATGGTGTCTCATCCGGTGCGACTGGTTGCCGGCAACCGGCCCGCGGCCGATGCCGGCGAACCGGCCTGGTTGACCGACCTCCTGCGTGAGAATGAACGGCAGCAGCGTGAGGCCTACGAGAAACAGATGAATACGCCGCCGAGCGCAGGGGAGACCGTGTTTTTCGGCGTCTTCATGCTGGCCGTTGCAGGTCTGGGCCTCGCCGGCGTCGCAGCCCCGTCGTGGGCGATGCTGCGCTGGCATGGCCGGTGGCGAATCGGCGCGGCCGTCCCCGGCACGATGGTTGCCTTCGTCGTGCTGCGCATCTTCGTCGATACTGCGCGCGACCCGACTTCACACAACCTTTGGCCGTTCGAGATCCTGCAGGTCGGACTGCTCAGCATCGCAATCGTCGGCGTACTCGCAATAGCGCGCAAATTCCGGGGCCTGAGAGCCTGATCCCCGGGC
>JBAUVS010000132.1:0-3365 GCA_049583345.1 Woeseiaceae bacterium | reverse complement strand
CAACCGCCGCCGCCCTGGGCCTGGCCGACGAACGGCCGGGTGAGCGTCGAGTTCGGCGGCCGTCCGGGCACCGGTACGGGCATCCTGATCGACGGCAAGCTCGGGCAACCGATTCTGGCCGCAGCGGCCGGGCGGGTGGTCTATGCCGGAAGTGGACTCATCGGCTACGGTCAGCTTATTATCCTGAAGCACAACGACACCTACCTGAGTGCCTACGGGTACAACGCGTCGCTGCTGGTCGCGGAAGGCGAAACGATCAAGAGAGGCCAGCGAATAGCAACGATGGGGGAAGGGCCGGAACGCAAGGCGCGACTGCACTTCGAGATCCGGCGCAACGGCAAGCCGGTGAACCCGCGCCAGTATCTGCCCGCCCGATGAACCCCGCCGACGCGTGACCCGCGGTGCCGAGAGTGGACTGTGGGCCGGACGTACAAACACGATGACACGGCACTACCCCACGATCCGACGCGCCTGTATCTGAGCGAGATCGGCGTATCGCCGCTGCTCAGTGCCGACGAAGAGAAGCATTACGCGCGCGAGGCGCTGCGCGGCGATCTCGCCGCGCGACAGCGCATGATCGAATCCAATCTACGGCTCGTGGTGAAGATCGCGCGTCGTTATCTCAATCGCGGTCTGCCGCTGCTCGACCTGATCGAGGAAGGCAATCTGGGGCTGATCCACGCGGTGAAGAAGTTCGATCCGGAGCGCGGCTTCCGATTCTCGACCTATGCGACCTGGTGGATACGACAGACGATCGAGCGCGCGATCATGAACCAGTCGGGGACGGTGCGTCTGCCGATCCACATCGTCAAGGACATCAACTCCTGCCTGCGAGCGGCGCGCAAGATCCGGGAAAGGCAGGATACGCCGCCCACGACGGCCGAAATCGCCGCATACGTCGATCGCGGCGTCGACGAGATCGAACGCCTGATGGAGCTGCACAACCGGGTGACCATCCGCGCCAGCGGTTCCGAAGAGGAGAGCGGCCCGATCGATCGTCTCGAAGCGCAGCCGGACGCCGAACCGCCGAGTTGCGCACAGCAGGGCGACGTGCAGGACATCGTGAACCGGTGGGTATGCGAGCTGACCGACAAGCAGCGCGAAGTCGTCGAGCGACGTTTCGGGCTGCACGGTTACCGGCGCTCGACGCTGGAGCAGATCGGCGAGGAGATCGGCGTCACCCGGGAGCGGGTGCGCCAGATTCAGCTCGATGCGCTCAGGAATCTCCGCAGCATGATGGAGAGCCACGGCATATCGGGCGACGTGATTCTCGATTGAGCGGCTTGGGCCGCGTTATCGGGCAGAGCGCGCAGATTCCCGCGATCGCGCGCGCCTGCAACTGCACGGCATCCGCGCGCGAGGCCGCAGGCATGCGGACGGTCACGGCCGACGCGCGTCGTGCGCGAGGACGCGTTCGATGCGGCGATCGGGCACCAGCCAGATCACGGCGACGAAGACGTATATCGCCATCGACATCCACGGCGCCGCGAAGGCCACGATCACGGCCGCCAGGTAGAGCACCGGCGATACCTTGCCCTTCCAGTCGCCGCCGACCGCCTTTTTCAGCAGCGAATCCTTGCCCTGGGCGGCGATGATGCGCTGCTGGAGGATGAAATAGGCGATGGCCGCCATGAGCAGCACGAAGCCGTAGACCGCCGCCGGCAGTCTCGCGAAGTGATTCTCACCCATCCATGCGGTCGTGAACGGGACCAGCGAAAGCCAGAACAGGAGATGCAGGTTCGCCCACAACATGGACCCGGTCACTTCGCGGGTCGTGTGCAGCATGTGGTGGTGATTGTTCCAGTAGATGCCGAGATAGACGAAGCTGAGTATGTAACTCAGGATGACCGGCACCAGCGGATACAGCGCGCGGACGCTGTCGCCATGCGGCGCCTTCATCTCGAGTACCATGATCGTGATGATGATGGCGAGCACGCCATCGAAGAATGTTTCCAGCCGGTTCGTTCCCATCGGTCGCGAAGCCTCCCGGGTCAAATGTACAATACCGCCACGACGTGTCGACCATCTCCGGCAAGGACGTTGAACGTCCTGGCCGCGGCAGCCGTGTCCATCACCTCGAGTCCGATGCCGCGGCGCGCCAGCGAGAACACGAGTTCCCGAGGCGGGAATACGTTCGACGAGCCGGTACCCAGGACGATGAGTTCGGGCCCGGCCTCGAGAAGATCGGCGAAATCCTCCTCGGCAAGATCCGCGACCGGCTTCGTGCTCCACTCGTCGAAGACCGCGTCAGCCGTGAGCGCGATCGTGCTTCGATAGTGCGCTTCGCCAATAACGATCTCATCTTCCGAGACGCTGCGTATCAGCAGCGAGTTCGTGTATTCGCGTGTGAATTTCATCTGGCGTTTCCGTTACCATCGCCGGTCGGAATGACCATGATACAAAGCCCGCCTGGTTGAGCAACGTTTGAGCGTTCCATACGACAAATCCGGAGCCGTCGTGGCCTTGCCGATCGACATCGCGGAGGCGACGCGGAGCGTCGCCGCCAGGCGCTGGCTTGCGCGCGCCGACCTCGGCAGGGACACGCTGCGGCTCGATCCGCTGCGGCGAATTCTCGGCGTACTGAACCTGCCGTGTCCCGAGGCGGGTCTGGGCGCACTGCGTCTCTGGGGCCAGACGGGCGATCGCCCGGGCGTATGGATCGCGGCGGCCGACCCCGTGTATCTCGAACCGCGCCTCGATCATCTGCGACTCCATGCATTGCAGAATTCCGTGCCCGCGTCCGAACTCGGGGCGCTGCTGGATCACCTGCAACAGACGCTGGTCGACGACGGGGACTACGGCTTCGCACGGGTCGGGCCTTGCGCGTACCTGCGTGCCGAGCGGCCCGTCGCGACGGCGGACGCCTCGCCGAGCGCGATCGACGGACGGGCGCCGGACGCCTTCATGCCGACCGGGACCGGCGTCGCGGACTACCTGCGGCTATGCTCCGAAGTGGAGATGGCATTGCACGGTCACGAGGTCAACGAACGTCGTGAGGCTCGGGGCCTGCCGCCGGTGAACGGCCTGTGGCTGTGGGGCGGCGGCGTTGCCCCGCAGGCGCAGACGGTCCCGCATCCGCCGCTGTTCGGCGGCGACCCGCTGCTCAGGGGCCACTGGTTGAGCAGGACCGCGGTCGTCATCGACTGGCCGGGCAGCATCGCCGCGTGCCTCGAGCAGTCGCTCGCCGGCTTCGTCGCCGTCGTACCGGAGGACGAGGCCGACAGCGTCGACGAGCGGTTGCTCGAACTCCGGCAATACCTTGCCGAAGGGCGGGTCAGCCGAATCACGCTGCAATTCGCGGACGGCGTCGAAGCCCGGCTGACGCGGTCGCAGGCGTGGCGGATCTGGCGCCGCTCGATCCGCGT
>JBAUVS010000131.1:0-4539 GCA_049583345.1 Woeseiaceae bacterium | reverse complement strand
CGAGCCGCCAGGCGTCGATCCAGGTCGTGCCGGCGCGGACGTAGCCGAGCGCGGTGAGCTTCGCTTCGAGGTCGGGCATGTGGGCGACGCCGTAGAAGATGCCGATGCGGCGGTCACCCGCGGCGAGACGCTCGGTCAGCACGTCAACGGCACGCTGGTTGCGGGCGCCGATGATCGCCGAGTCGGCATCGGCGCCGAGCAGGCTCCGCATGGCGTCCATGTCGGTCATCTCGTAGGCGAGCATCGTTTTCAGCGGCCAGTCGTTGTGGCCCCCGATTGCCGACGACAGGCTCTCGATGTCCCTCAGGCCGAGCGGATCCTGTGCATACTGGTCGACCGAGGCGTAGAAGATGCGCCAGAAATACACGTACAGAGACTCGTTGCGCTCCGCCATGCTCTTTTTCAGCTCGTCCGGCGTGAGGTCGGCGTGCACGAAATTGGCTCGATCGTAGTCGATCTCGTCGAGCTGGAAGGTCAGGCCGAGGAGTTTGGTCATCCCGACCTGCGTGCCGGAGAGGATGCCCTTGCGCCGCGCCAGGCGGTCGGAAACCCGTCCCCCGGCCGGCGCAACGAGCTCGTAGAGCAGCGAGTCGTAGTCCGCGAAGCGGCGGTTGAGCTCGGCGTAGTAGCTGGCATCGCCGATATGGATGGCGGCGACCAGGTCGATCGTCGCGCCGGAGCGATCCGCGGCGGGGACGAAGCGGGTGATCGCGAGCTGCAGCGCCCGTGGATCTCCATCGGCATTCGTGTCGACGCGGGCGTAGGGGTTGGCGGCCGCCGATGCGAGGAGCGGCGCAAGGGCCAGCATTAGTGTCGCAAACTTCAGCCTTTGCACCCGATTTTTCACGGTACGGTCCTAGCCGGTGTTCTGCAGGCCCTGTGCGATGCCGTTGACGCTCGCGAGCAGCGCCTCGAAAAGTTTCGGATCGTTGTGGTTCGATTTGCGCCAGCGCTCGAGGAGATCGACCTGCATCAGACTCATCGGGTCCACGTACGGGTTGCGCAGCATGATCGCACGTTGCAGCGTGGCATCGCCTTCGAGCAAGGTGTCGTGATCCGAGTACTTGAGGATCAGGTCGCGGGTCAGCTCGTATTCCCGCTCGATGATCGGGAAGAACTTATCGTGCAGGGGTCCCGCGAGCTCGGAGTACAGCTTGGTGATCCCGAGGTCGGCCTTCGCGAGCACCATCTCCGCGTCGGCGGTGAGTGCGCGCATGAAATACCACTCGGCAAACATCTCGCGGAAGTCCTTGTCGCCGAACTTCTCGGTGGCCCGCGCCAGGCCCGTGCCCAGGCCGTACCAGCCCGGCAACATGCACCGTGA
The DNA here is from genome assembly GCA_049583345.1 of Woeseiaceae bacterium. GTDB lineage: Bacteria > Pseudomonadota > Gammaproteobacteria > Steroidobacterales > Woeseiaceae > UBA1847. Next base: position 3,215 of record JBAUVS010000131.1, on the reverse strand, counting down.
TTGCGTCCACGAGAATACCCAGGGGATCGCCCGCAGGTTGCCGATGCCGGTCCTGGATCGGCGTGACGCGGGTCGCGAGCCGATTCGCATCCGTTCGATCAGGTCGATCGGGGTCGCAAGCCGGAAATAGTCGTAGAAATCGGCAGTCTCGTAGATCAGCTTGCGGTAGGCACGGCGGCTCTCGCTGGCGATGACGTCCATCATGTCGTGCCATTCCGGTTTGTCGTTGCCCCGGTGGTGGGGCATCGCCGTCGCGAGCGCGACGGAGCCGGTGACCTGCTCGAGTGTCCGCAATGCGATTGCCCGCAGGCCGTACTTCTCGTTGATGATCTCGCCCTGTTCGGTCACGCGCAGATAGCCGTTCACGGTACCGGGCGGCGCGCCGAGCACCGCCGTGTGGGTCTTGCTGCCGCCGCGGCTGATCGTGCCGCCGCGGCCGTGGAACAGCGTGAGCTCGACACCGTGCGATTCGACTGCGTTTACCAGCGTCACTTGCGCGTTCTGCAGCGCCCAGCGCGCGGACGCCAGCCCGCCGTCCTTGTTGCTGTCGGAGTAGCCGATCATCACCATCTGGCGGTTGTGCCGGCGGTCCAGGTGTTCGCGGTACAGTTCGGCGGAGAGGAGCGCGTTGAGAATCTCCGGCCCCCGGTGCAGGTCGTCCACTGTCTCGAGAAGCGGCGCGATGTCCATCGGGACCTCGCCGCCCTTCTCGTGAAGCTCGCCCCACTGGGCCAGCAGCAGCACCGACAGTATGTCGTCGGCGCCCTGGGTCATGCTGACGATGAACGGCCCGATGGCCTTGGATCCGTATTTGCGGCGGCAGAACGCGATCGCCTGGAATACGGCGATGGTCTTGCGGGCCACGGTGCTGATGGTGCCGGGCAGACTCTCGCGGGTGCGGATCGCGTCGACGAGGCGGGCGGCGCGCTTCTCCGCCGGCCAGGTCTCCCACTCCTCCTCGCCGAGGCACTCGCCGATGACCTGGCGATGGACTTCGGCGTCCTGGCGGATATCCAGCGTAACGAGATGGAATCCGAAGGTGTCGATACGGCGCAGCAGCCGCCGCACCGCGAACAGGCCGGCATGCCGGCCCTTGTTGTCTGCGAGCGAGTCGCCGATGAGCTGTATGTCGGCACGGAACTCGGAGACGTGCTCATACGGGAAGACGTCGTCGTCGTAGGTGGACTGCAGGCGTTGCTGCACGAGCCGCAGAAACAGCCGGTAGGGCATGTCACGGTGTCGTGCCGGAACGGCATGCCAGGCGTTCGGGAAGACACCGTGGTATTCCTCGATCTTCGCCTTGAGTTCCTCGCTGACGGAGATGCGCCCCGTGGACTGGCTGAGCTTGGCCGACAGCGATGCGCACTCGTTGTAGTAGAGATCCAGTATCAGGGAGCGCTGGCGCGCCAGCGTCGCGCGTATCGTCTTGGCATTGACGTTGGGATTGCCGTCCATGTCGCCGCCGACCCAGGACGCGAATCGCACGACGACCGGCACGTGGAGTCCCTGTGCTTCTTCTCCGTAGATACGGTCGATCGCCGTTTCGATGTCTTCGTAGAACGGTGGCATGGCCCGATACAGCACGTCGGTTACGAAAAACAACACGTGCTCGAGTTCGTCGGCGACGGTCATCTGCTCGCTCGGGTGCTCGTCGGTTTGCCAGCCGGTCGTGATCAGAAGCCTTATGTTCTCGAGGGCGACCAGCCGTTCCTGCGGCGTCATCGTCGGATTCAGGAGCTCGACGAGGTGCTTGACGATCTGCTGTTCCTTGCGCAGCATCGTCCGCCGCGTCGGCTCCGTCGGATGCGCGGTGAACACAGGCTCGACGTGCAGCGAGTCGACGAGCTTCTGCAGCGCGTCGACGTCGACGCCCGCCGCTTTCAGCTTGACCAGCGTGTCCTCGAATCCGCCCGGCTGGTACAGGCCGACGTCGAGCAGGTATTCGCGGCGGCGGCGGATGCGATGCACCTTCTCCGCGGTGTTGACCATCTGGAAGTACGTCGAGAAGCTGCGGATCACCTGCAGGGCGGTAGCGGGATCGAGATTCTCGACCAGTTTCGCAAGCTCTTCCCCCGGCTTCTCGTTCTCTTCGCGCCGGCGGATAGAACGCTGTCGTGCGTGCTCGACGAACTCGAAGAGTTCTTCGCCGCCCTGCTCACGGATCAGCGCGCCGACCATGGCGCCGAGCGTACGGACGTCGTCCCGCAGAGCCTGATCCTTGCCTTCGAACATGATGTCCTGGCGGCGCAAGATCTTGTTGGCGGCAGTGTTCATAGGGTCTCTCGTCGGGCGATGTTCATTAGTCGCGGAAATTCTCGTATTGAAGGGGCAGGTCGACATCCGCGTCTCTGAGCAGGGCGATGACCGATTGCAGATCGTCGCGCTTCTTGCCGGTGATGCGCAGCTTGTCACCCTGGATGGCGGCCTGCACCTTCAGCTTGCTGGCTTTGACCCGCTTGACGAGTTTCCGTGCCAGATCGGAGTCGATTCCCTTGCGCAGGACCACCTGCTGGCGGGCCTCGCTGCCGCTGATCTCCGGCGAGAGCTCCTCAAGACAGGCGATGTCGATGCCGCGCTTCGCGAGTTTCTGCCGCAATATGTCCAGCATCTGCCTGAGCTGGAAGTCCGACTGTGTCGTCAGCCGGATGACTTCGCCGTCGATCTCGAACTTCGAACCCGTGCCTTTGAAATCGAAACGCGTCGCGACCTCCCGATTTGCCTGATCGACGCCATTGCTCGCTTCATGTGCATCGAAATCGCTGACTACGTCAAAAGACGGCATCCAAGCCTCTTCGCGGTGGCAAAAGGGGACATTGTAGTCCAATCGCAAAATCTCATCATGCTGCCCAGTTAAGACCGGGGCACGGCGGCCGCCGCTGACAACAATAGTAGCCATGGCGGTTGACAGCGAATACTGGCAGGGGACCGCGGATGCCGGGCGGTCGCGGCAGCTCGTCAGGGAACTCTCGCTTGCCGGCGTCGAGCTCCGGCTGCCGGTCGATTCACACGGGCGCGTGGCGGGAGGCGCTTCCCTGGCTGCGGACGCAGGCTCGGTCACGGCATGCGCCGCTGCCGCCGCGCGATTTTCGGGCCTGGCGCTCGATCTGCTGCAGAGCGGGATGCCGCTGACGGTGGTACTGGCGCACGACGAAGGCCGGGGTCCGGACGAAGCGCGATTCCGGCGATTCTGCCAACTGCTCGGCACGGTGTGCCGG
>JBAUVS010000130.1:0-1540 GCA_049583345.1 Woeseiaceae bacterium | reverse complement strand
TGCGAGAACGCGGCCAGCAGGGCCATGCCCCAGGCGCCGCCTTCGCCGGCGGCCTGTGGCACGCTGACCGGCGTGTTGGTGGCCGCGGCCATGATCCGCTGGCCGACTTCCGGCGTCTTGAAGAAGCCGCCCTGGCCGCACAGCTCCTCGACCCGGACGCCCTCGCGCTCCGTCAGTACGTCGAGCCCGGTGCGCAGCGCACCGAGGGCGGAGAACAGGTGGACGCGGATGAAGTTGGCCAGCGTGAATGCGGCATCCGGTTTCCTCACGAACAGCGGCCGTCCCTCGCTGAAACCCGTGAGATGTTCGCCCGACACGTAACCGTAGGAGAGCAGGCCGTCGCAATCGGCGTCGCCCGCGAGCGCGAGCGGCATCAGCCGGTCGTAGAGATCGGCGTCCTTCACGTCGGCGCCGAGCGTCCGCGCCAGTTCGCCGAACAGCGCCATCCAGGCGTTGAAGTCCGACGTGCAGTTGTTCGAATGGGCCATCCCGACGAGGTGACCGTCCGGCGTCAGCACCAGGTCGATCTCCGGATGGGCGCGCGAGAGCTTTTTCTCGAGCACCAGCATCGCGAACACCGAGGTCCCGGCGGACACGTTGCCGGTCTTCGGCCGGACGCTGTTGGTGACGACCATGCCGGTGCCGGCATCGCCCTCGGGCGGACACAGCGGCGCGCCGGCTTCGAGCCGGCCCGACGGATCCAGCAACTTCGCGCCATCCGGCGTCAGGTGTCCCGCGTCGTTGCCCGCCGGCACGATCGCCGGCAACAGGTCCGCGAGCCGCCACGGGAAGCCGTGGCCCGCGACGTGTGCATCGAAGGCATCGAGCATGCCGGAGTCGTAGTTGCCGGTCGCGGGATCGACGGGGAACATGCCGGAGGCGTCGCCGATACCGATGTGCCACTCGCCGGTCAGTTTCCGGTGCACGTAACCCGCCAGCGTCGTCAAACGGGCGATCCGCGGCACGTGCGGTTCGCCGTTGAGGATCGCCTGGTAGAGATGCGCGATGCTCCAGCGCTGCGGAATGGGCCAGTCGAACAGCGCCATCAACTCGGCCGAGGCGGCGGCCGTGATGTTGTTGCGCCAGGTCCGGAAGGGCACCAGCAGTTCGCCGTTGTCGTCGACGGCGATATAGCCGTGCATCATCGCGGAAAAGCCGGCCGCCGCGATGCGCTCCAGGGTCACGCCGTATTTTTGCTTCACGTCGGCAGCGAGATCGGCATGGCAATCGGCCAGGCCCGCCCAGACGGCGTCCATGTCATAAGTCCAGATCCCGTCGACCAGGCGGTTCTCCCACGGGTGGCTGCCGGACGCGAGCGGCCTGCCGTCCGGACCGACCAGCGTCGCCTTGATCGTGGTCGAACCCAGCTCGCAGCCGAGGACGGCGGCGCCGGATTCGATCAGTGATTTCGCATGCTGCGTGTGGGTCATATCTCGGTTGTCGGGATTCGGCCGTGCCCGAACTTGTAAACTATGTTGGCACACCGGGCCAGCCTTGTGGTTGGCCGGCTAATAAGTAATATTGTACGATTTATAACAAC
>JBAUVS010000129.1:0-6640 GCA_049583345.1 Woeseiaceae bacterium | reverse complement strand
CGAGCCGCCTCGCCAGCTCCCGGGCCAGGATCGCGCCGCCGGCGAAGCTCGCGGCGTGCAGGTGCCCCATGTGCGTGTCGGCATCGGTCACGGTGGCGCGCCTGCCGCCGAGGCCATAAGCCGCAGGACCCGGGTCCGACCCGGCGCTCGAAGGGCCGACCTGGATACGCCCGAGCTTGTCGATGCCCGCGATGGAGCCACCGCCGGCCCCGATCTCCACCATCTCGATGACCGGTATGCGGACCGGCAGGCCGCTGCCCTTCTTGAAGCGGTACACGCGGTCGACCTCGAAGCTGCGCGAGGCGAGCGGCTCGAAGCCGTCGATCAGGCAGAGCTTGGCGGTCGTGCCGCCCATGTCGAAAGACAGAACCCGTCCGAGGTCGAGCCGCCTCGCCAGCTCCCGGGCCAGGATCGCGCCGCCGGCCGGACCCGACTCGATGAGGCGGATCGGGAATTTCGCCGCGGTGGCCAGCGTCGTCAGGCCGCCGCCCGATGTCATCATCAGGAACGGGCAGGTGAGGCCGCGTTCGGCGAGTTCGCCGGCGAGCGTTTCGAGGTAGCGCGTCATCAGGGGACGTACGTAGGCGTTGGCGCAAGCGGTCGACAGGCGTTCGTACTCGCGGATCTCCGGGCAGACTTCCGAGGCGAGCGTGATCGAGAGATCGGGCCTGGCCGAGGCGAGCAACTCGGCAGCACGCCGTTCGTGGTCCGGATTCACGAAGGCGTGCAGGAAGCCGATCGCGACGCTCTCGACCCCGTGCCGGTCGAACTCGGCGAGCGCCTGCGTCACCGAATCTTCGTCGAGCGCGACCAGGACCCTGCCGTCACGGTCCATGCGCTCGGTCACCGGCAGCCGGAGGAAGCGCGGCACCAGGGGTCGAGGCCGGTCGATACCGATGTCGTACTGTTCGAAGCGATCCTCGTGCGCCATCTCCAGCGCGTCGCGGTGGCCGCGCGTCGTGAGCAGCGCCGTGACCGCGCCGCGCCGCTCGATCAGGGCATTCGTCGCCAGCGTCGTACCGTGGATGATCAGACGGACGTCGGCGGGGTCCGTCCCGGACTCGCCGAGGACGGCGTCGATGCCCGCCAGCACGGCTTCGGCCGGCCGCTTGCCGGTGGTGAGCAGCTTGGCCGTGATCCGCCCGGCGCCGGCACGGTCGAGCACGACGTCGGTAAACGTGCCGCCGATGTCGATAGCGAGGCGTGCGGCTTTATGGGGCTTTGCCATCGTGGGAATCGGTACGGTGAAGGCCCGATTCTAATTGAGAGTCCCGCATGGCACACTGCCGTTTCCGCGGCGTGCCGCGTGTGAAGGAGCGGCGTTGTCCGGAATCGTCTCAGAACTGGTCGGGATCGTCGGCGCCGAGCGCGTGCTGACGGGCGACGCCGTCGCGTCGCGGGTGACGAGTTTCTGGAGCGACGCGCCGATGCAGGCGAAGGCGCTGGTGCTCCCGGCTTCGACGGCAGAGGTCTCGCGCGTAATGAGTGCCTGCCATGCGCAGGACCAGACCGTCGTCGTCCAGGGCGGGCGGACGAACGCCGTGACGGCGGCCGTGTCTTCGCCGGCAGACGTCGTCCTGTCGCTGGAGAAAATGAACGCTGTCCGCGAGATCGACGGCGTCGGCGGGACCGCCGTCGTCGAGGCGGGCGCCATATTGCAGGTCGTGCAGGAAGCCGCCGACGACGCGGGGCTCTACTTCCCGCTCGATCTCGGCGCACGCGGCAGCTGCACGATCGGCGGCAACATCGCAACCAACGCGGGCGGTATCAACGTGCTGCGTTACGGCATGATGCGCAATCTCGTCCTCGGTCTGGAAGCGGTACTCGCGGACGGCACGGTCATCTCGTCGATGAACCGCATGCTTAAAAACAACGCCGGCTACGACGTAAAACAGTTGTTCATCGGCACGGAAGGCACACTCGGCGTGGTGACGCGCGCCGTATTGCGACTCTTCCCCCGGCCGGCCGGCCGGCACACCGCACTCGTCGCGATGGACGACTTTGCCGGCGTATCCGGATTCCTCGCCCGCATGCGCGAACGCGCCGGAGGCTCGCTGAGCGCGTTCGAGATCATGTGGGGCAATTACTATGCCGGCCTCACCGGCGACGGCGGTTATCGGGCGCCGATGGCGCGCGATTATCCCTATTACGTCATCGCGCAACTGGAGGGCCGCGAGCCCGAGGCGGACGCCGAACGTTTCGAGGCGATCCTGGCCGATGCGCTCGAAGACGGCCTCATCGTCGACGCAGTGGTCCCGAAGTCGGAAGCGGAAGCGCGGGCTCTCTGGCAGATCCGCGAGGGTTTCGAGCCATTGCTCAAGCCGGACCCGGTGTTCGTCTACGACGTCAGCCTGCCGATTGCACACATGCCGGAATACGTGGGCAGGGTCGAGCGGAATGTCCGCGAGTGCTGGCGCGACGGCGCCTGTTACAGCCTCGGCCACGTCGCGGACGGCAACCTGCACTTCATGGTGCATCCGCGCGAGATCGATGCCGCCCACGCGGATTCCGATCGATGCGTCTACGAACCGCTCGCGGACTTCGGGGGTTCGGTATCGGCCGAACACGGGATCGGGACCGAGAAGATTGCCTGGCTTGCCTCGTGTCGCAGCGCCGACGAGATCGGCCTCATGCGCTCCCTGAAGCGAAGTCTCGATCCGAAGAACATCCTGAACCGCGGCCGGGTGTTGCCTCCCTAGCCGGATCGGGCAGCGGCAGAGGAGGGTTTGGGCGGGGAGCTACTCGCCGATCGCCCGTTCAAAGGCCGGATCGCGGGCGTTCCCGCTACGTTACAATGATCCCCTGCTGCACTGCAGGAGGCCCGCTGCGGGATCGCTACGACTTGCTGGAGCAACTCAAGGACATCCTGAATCTGGCGCCGATCGACTGGCCCGGCGATGCCGATCTCACCCTGGGTCGCATCCTGGTCGTGGTGCTCGTCATCGTCGGCGGCTATTACATGAGCCGGCTGTTCGGTTATCTGCTGGGACGGCGGCTTGCCCAGACGAAGCTGGGAACGGACGCGGTCTATACCATAAAGCGCGTCGTCTTCTTCGCCATCCTGGTGCTGGTCATCGTGACGGCGCTGAGCCTGCTCGGCATCCCGCTCACTGCGTTCGCATTCGCGACCGGGGCAATTGCGATCGGTATCGGCTTCGGGGCGCAGAACATCATCAACAACTTCATCAGCGGCTGGATCCTGATGGCCGAGCGTCCGATCCGGATCCACGACTTCATCGAGATCGAGGGCACGAACGGGACCGTCGAGGAGATCGGCGTGCGGTCCACGCGCATACGGCGCGTGGACGGCGTGCATCTGCTGGTGCCGAACAGTGTGTTGCTCGAGCACATGGTCGTGAACTGGACGCTGATCGATAACAACATACGCACGACCGTGCGCGTGGGGGTCGCGTACGGCTCGCCGGTGCGCAAGGTCGCCGAGCTCGTGCGGCAGGCAGTCGACGAGAGTCCCGAGATCATGAGCAGCCCGCAGCCGGTCGTCGTGTTCGAAGACTTCGGCGACAATGCCCTCGTTTTCGACGCGTATTTCTGGTGCCAGGTGGCCGGCGAACGAGAGCTGCGGTCGATCCGCAGCGAGATCCGGTTCCGTATCGCCGAATTATTCGCCGCCGACGGCATCGTCGTCGCGTTCCCGCAGCGCGATGTCCACCTCGATTCGAGCAGGCCGCTCGAGGTGCGGGTGCTCGATGCCGACGGCGGGGAGACTGTGGCGTGAACGACGCGGCGCCCGGCCTTTTGCACGCGGTCGTCCTCAATGGCGGTGGCGGCTGTCGTCCCGCGGAAGCGGCGGAGATCGACAAGTGGTCCTGCGAAGACGGCGTCCTGTGGACGCATCTTCGGCTCGGTGACCAAGGCGCCAGGCGCTGGTTGCGCGAGTCCGCGGACCTCGACGAGGTCGTTTCCGACACCCTGCTGGCGCCGGACGTCCGGCCGCGAGTGCGGCTGACCGAGCGCGGCCTCCTCATCGTTTTACGCGGCGTGAACCTGAATCCGGGGGAGGATCCGGAAGACATGGTGGCCGTACGAGTCTGGATCGAACCGCGGCGCATCATCACGATCCGCCGGCGCCGCCTCCTGTCTCTCCAGGACGTACTGCAATCGCTCGAACGCGGCCACGGCCCGAAGACCCCGGGTGCGTTCATCGCCGAGCTGGTGGAGCACCTCGCGAACCGGATCGGCACGTTCGTGGACAACATCGAGGAGAGTATCGAAACCGCCGAAGAACTCATGGAATCGACGGACACCCTGCGTACCAGCCAGCGGCTGTCGGCCCTGCGGCGCACGATCGCTTCCGTGCGGAGATTCCTGTCGCCCCAGCGGGATGCGCTGGACCGCCTCTACCGGCAGCCGGGACCGCTGTTCTCCACCGAGGAGATCGACTACCTGCGGGAAGAGGCGGATCGCATCACCCGCTATATCGAGGATCTGGACCTGGCGCGGGAACGCGCCGTCGTGCTGCGGGAGGAATACCTCGGAAAGATGGCGCAGGAGCAGAACTCTCGCATGTACGTCTTGTCTGTTGTTGCTGCAGTGTTCCTGCCGTTGACGTTCGTGACCGGGATGTTGGGTATGAACGTGGGCGGTCTGCCGGGTGTGAACAGCGCATGGGGATTCGCGGGTTCGGTAGTCTCGATGATCGTCGTCACCGCGTCGCTGCTCACGTACTTCCGCTTCAAGAAGTGGCTCTAGCCGGACGCCGCCGCCCCGCCGCGGGGTTCCTGGGCGTCGCCCTGCTGGGCTGCGCGTGGCAGGCGGCGCACGCCGAACTCGTCATCGAGGGACTCAACGACGAGCTCGCGAAGAACGTGCGCGCCTACGTCGGCCTGGCGACCGAACCCTGCGACGCCGAATCCTGGTTGATCCGGCGGCGTTTCCGTCTCGCGGAGTCGGAGGCGCGCACGGCACTCGAACCCTACGGCTACTACTCGCCTGCCGTGCATACCGACCTGCAGTTCGGGACGGATTGCTGGCGGGCGACAATGAAGATCGATCCGGGCCCGCCAGTGAAGATCCGCAAGCTGGACACCGAGATCAGCGGCGAGGCCGAGTCGGACTCCGGCTTCTCGCGGGTGGATGTGCCGGCCGCGTTGCGCACCGGCGCGCGACTGCGGCATCCCGATTACGAGGCATACAAGCAGTCGCTCCAGATCAAGGCGCTCGAACGCGGCTACATCGACGGGGTCTTTACCGAGAGCCGGATCGACGTGTGGCCGGAGCAGCAGGCGGCCGACATCGTCCTGAAGTTCGACAGCGGGCCGCGCTACCGGATCGGCGAGATTCGCCAGGACCAGGATTTCCTGGAGCCGTCGCTGGTCTCGGCGATGCTGGATCTTCACGACGGCGACCCGTACGACGGCAGGGAGCTCGCCCGCGCCTACGAGGACCTGTCGCTGACCGGATATTTCAGCCGTATCGACATCCAGCCGCTTTTCGATGAGGCCGGGAATCGCCGCATACCGATCGCCGTACACCTCGAGCCGGTCCAGCGTATCGAATACACCGTCGGCGCCGGCTATTCCACCGACACGGGCCCCAGGCTGCGCGCCGGATTCCGCAATGGGCGGTTGAACGATGCCGGCCACCGGCTCGACATCCAGCTCAAGCTGTCGCCGGTGATCTCGGGCCTCACGAGCGACTACCGCATTCCGCTGTCGGACCCCCGCAGCGACTGGCTGAGCTACACGGGCGCCCTCGACGTCGAGGATACCGACACGTCCTACACCGAGTCGGCGCGATTCGGCGTCCGCCGATCGAAGCAGCTCGGGCACGGCCTGTTGCGGACCTACGCACTCGACGTCAGCTACGAACGTTACGAAGTCGGCGACACGCAGGGCAACACACTGCTGGTCCTGCCGGCCATCAAGTTCGACCACAAGTACGGTACGCGGCAACTGTACCCGCAGCGCGGCCACAGCATCGAGGTGGAATTTCGTGGCACGGACCGGATCCTCGGTTCCGACACGAGTTTTTTGCAATTCGTGGCACGCTCGCGTTGGGTCCTGCCGGCCGGCGATAACGCGCGCTGGCTGTTGCGGCTCGACGGTGGCATGACGAGCAAATCGGATTTCGACGAGCTGCCGCCGTCGGTGCGCTTCTTCGCCGGCGGCGACCAGTCGATCCGCGGCTACGACTACGAATCACTCGGTCCGGAGGACGACACCGGCAAGGTCGTCGGCGGCAGCAGCCTGCTGACGGCGAGCATCGAGTACGAGCACCGGGCATTCGGCAATTACTACTGGGCGGCGTTTGTGGACGGCGGTAACGCCTTCAATGGCACCGACCTGAATCCCGTCGCCGGCGCAGGTATCGGCATCAAGTGGCGTTCGCCGATCGGCCCGATCCGGCTGTACGTCGCCCACGGCTTCAGCCTGAACGAAAATCCGATCCACCTGCACGTCTCCGTCGGAGTGGAACTTTGATCCGTCGCGCGCTGCTGACGATCGCCGCCCTGACGACGGTCACGATCCTCGCGGCCGTGGCCGCGCTCGGATGGCTGGTCGGTACCGAAGGCGGCACGGCGTGGCTGCTGGCCCGCGGACGGCCGTACTTCCCGCAGGCGCTCGTGGTCGACGGTGTCGGCGGCACCCCGCTCGGCGGTCTGCACGCCGACCGCATCGCC
>JBAUVS010000128.1:0-1699 GCA_049583345.1 Woeseiaceae bacterium | reverse complement strand
GGCATAGACACTCGTGGCGCTCAATAAAGTTCCGATCATCGTCAGCATGAGCACATGCCGCAGATACGAAGGGCTAAGATGAAACATCGCCACCCTTCACTACTGAATGGGTATGTTGGGGAAGAATGTATTAAGAATCGCTCCCATGCTCGCCCCCAGACCAAGAACGATGATTGCGGCCACCCCCACTAGAATGAGGATATTCACAATATCCTTGCCAGTCACTCTGGCACTGGCCGGGGGCGATGGCACATCCCAGGGGCGTGCATCCGGGTTTCCCGTTGCCTGTAGAGCAATGTCGAGAGCTTCCAGACGAACACGGGTGTCGTAATACATCAGTGTATAGGCAATCGGCGCAATCGGTGCGACGAAGATGCCAATAATCATATTGATGATGCTGCTAATAACCGCCGAAGATTGCAGAGAGGCGGATGCGATCACCTGCCCCGTCACCAACTGTTCCAACAGCGTGAAGGCGAAGGTCAGGATAAAACTGAGGACGCTAATCAGTATAAGCAGGCCGAGTACAGACCAGAAGCGCGCTTTTCCAAGTCCCCATGCACGCAGCATTCCCAGCGTCCCACCGACATTCTCTAACATAATGGTCGGAACCAGGAATGTGCTGGTGGTAATCCCAAAATAGATCAGAAAGGCAAATCCGGCGATTCCAACGAGGCATATTAGGGTAATGCCGGATACAACGGCCAATAGAAATACCAGCAGGTAAAATAACACCAGCGCGCCGAACAGTGTGGCAAAACGCCCTTGGGCTGCACGCAGAGAATCACTAACCGTGATCCTTCGCCCCAGATGATTTTCCGAGGTGGTATAAGTAATGGTTCCACTCACAAATACCGCTTGAAGGATAGTTAGCACAATCGAAATCAGCGCCGGTAGGAGGATGGCGTTCGAATATCCAGTCGTAAAACTACTCGTCTGGCTAGCAGTAAAATCAAAATTCTGAAGTTGCCCTAAATAAGATTGATCCAAGAGGAGTGTAATGAGTGTAAGGGGCACGGTCACGATAGCTGTTAATCCAACGAATTGAAGGAAGTTTTCGCGGTAGATTCTAAAGGCTCGATCTAAAATCTGCAGCACGGTCATGTTTTGGTCCGTTGGGTTTTGTGCAATCTGCATCTGTGCCATCCAGAATAAAGGAAGTGTGTGTATGTATTCACAGTATAACATGATCTTCCGAAGGCAAATTGCGATATACTCATTCGCGCGACTCGCTTGGAACGATCAACTCGCCCACCATTCTCATTCCAGTGAATTTGTCGATTCTCACTAAACTTCCATGACACAGCTTGTACACTTTTTTAGATTAACATGTCATACTTCCCGGTACACTTATAATTACTTTCATTACAAGGAATACCATGCTCCGTCCGCAACACGTGCAACACGCGGGATTGAAGTTTCTTAACCGCATAATAAACCTTTCCCCCCTCATTCTATCTGTCATCGCGGCGCTTATTACAGCTTCGGTGCTGCTATTGGCGCTCAATGCTGACCCCCTTCAAGCCTATTCATCCATGCTTCAGGGGGCAGTCGGTTCAGAGAACTCGCTGGCCGAAACGTTGGTTAAAGCAACGCCCATTCTGTTAGTGGCTATCGGGATATGCATCGCCTTTCGCGGTGGCGTCATAAACATCGGTGGCGAGGGGCAGATGATTGCGGGTGCTGTGGTAGGTACAGC
>JBAUVS010000127.1:0-4123 GCA_049583345.1 Woeseiaceae bacterium | reverse complement strand
CATCGAGAGCTCGCGCCGCTCGCCCTGTTCGCCGCCGAAGATCACTGCGGCGGCGTTGTCGCGCTCGCGCAGCAGATGGGCCGCGAAATTGAGTTCGGCGCCGGCGAACCAGCCCGCGTCCATGATGTCGTCGGGACGCGTCAGCGTCTTTTCAGGAGGTCTGTCGAAGCGGACCGCGCAAAAGCGGCAGAGTGCTTCCCAGAACGAAGCGGAATGCTCGATCGACCAGCGATACAGCGCGCCGTAGTCGTCGAAGCCCTGCTGCCGCATGAAACGATGCATCGCGGTCGCCGGCACTCGATCCGGATCGGGCCGCCAGAGAATCGGGTTTTCGGACACGTCGACTGCCTGCCCCCATTGGCCGTCACTATTGATGCCGCCTCAGTATCCACATAACGTGTCGCCTGTCCATGAGCGAAGCGCAGCAGAACATGCACGCCGTCGAGATCCGCGAACCCGGACCCGCCGAGGTCCTGCGGCTGGTCACGATGCAAAGGCCCGTGCCCGGCGATCGCGACGTCATCGTCCGGGTGGAAGCCGCGGGCGTCAACCGGCCAGACATCCTGCAGCGGCAGGGCCGCTATCCGGTACCCGAGGATGCCAGCCCCCTGCCCGGGCTCGAGATCGCCGGCGAGATCGTCGCCGCCGGCGCGAGTGTCACGCTTTGGCACATCGGCGACCGGGTCATGGCGCTCACGCACGGCGGCGGCTACGCGGAGTACTGCCGCGTATTCGAGGGCCACTGCCTGCCGATTCCCGCGGCCCTGTCCGCGGTCGAAGCCGCCGCCGTGCCGGAGACCTTCTTCACGGTCTGGTACAACGTGTTCATGCGCTGCCGGCTCGAACGCGGCGAGACCCTGCTCGTGCACGGCGGCTCGAGCGGCATCGGCACGACCGCGATCCAGCTCGCCAGGGCGACGGGTTGCCGCGTGATCACGACCGCGGGCACGGAGGAGAAGTGCCGCTTCTGCGAAGCGCTCGGCGCCGACCGGGCAGTCAACTATCGCGACGCCGACTGGCCGACTGAAGTACGCGAGTTCAGCGGCGGGCGCGGGGTCGACGTCGTGCTCGACATGGTCGCCGGTCCCTACGTGCAGAAGGACCTCGACTGCCTCGCGAAGGACGGTCGGCTGGCGATCATCGCGTTCCTCGGCGGCCCCGAGTCGGAACTCAACCTCCGCGTCGTGCTCGCGAAGCGCCTGACGATCACCGGCTCGACGCTCAGGCCGCAGTCCAACGAGGAGAAAGCGCGCATCGCGCAGGCACTGGCGCAACACGTGTTGCCGCTGCTCGCCGCCGGCACCGTGAAGCCCGTCATCCACGCGACCTTCCCGCTCGCCGAGGCCGCGGCCGCGCACGAGCTGATGGAGAGCGGCCGGCACCGGGGCAAGATCGTGCTGACGGTCGCCACCGGCAACTGAGCTAAGGAAACTCTGATCAATTCGTCATTGCGAGGAGCGAAGCGACGCGGCAATCCACAGGTCGTTGATTTCAAACACCGGATTGCTTCGCTTCGCTCGCAATGACGACTCCATTTCGAGTTGATCAGAATTTCCCTAACCTCAGAACGGGACTCCCACGGCTTTACAGAGAAACCGCATGAACGGCTCGGCCGCGCCGAACGCGGTTTCCACTCGACGCTGAAACTGCGGCGCCAGGCAGGCGTCCGGATCGAGGGATTTGAACGCGATGAAACTCTTGCGCTTGATGTCTTCGATGCACTCGTGATCCGCGGCGAAGCCCCGCGGCGGCCGGCGCAGCGACTCGCCGCCGAGTTCGAAGTGGCGGCGGAAGCCCGGATCCCGCAGGGCGCGCTGCCATTCTGCCGGTTTCGCAGCGATGCGGGTCCGGATGGCGCGCAGCGGCTCCGGGTCCGGGCGCCACATGCCGATGCCGAGAAACGCCTCCTGCGGCTCGATGTGCACGTAGTAACCCGGCGCATGCACGTCCTTCGCCTGCTCGTGCCGGAACTGGATGCCGATGTTGGTCTTGTAGGGCAGCTTGTTCCTGGCGAAGCGGGTGTCGCGATACACGCGCATCAGCGAACCGCCGACCCGCGTCGGCTGCGCGACGAAGTGCGGGGCGATGTCGTGCAGCGGTTCCTGCATCGACTGGATGAAACGCAGGGCGACGTCGAGCACGTGCTGCTCGTAACGGGGCTTGTTGTCCGCGAACCACTCGCGATTGTTGTTGTCGGCCAGCTCCTCGAGGAAAGCCAGCGTCTCGGTCTCGAACGCGGCGTAGCGCGGTCGGCCCATCAGCAGCTCGCGTCTTCCGCGGAGGCCAGCGGATGCTCGAACATGTCGTCCTCGTCCTCGCGACCGGACAGGCACTTGAAGTCCTTCTCCACGAGTATTTCCAGGATCGCGCCGTCTTCCAGCCGTTGTTCGCCGGCGATCGACACCTCGTCCGAATCGGCCCAGGCGCGGACCGTGCCCTCCGGGACGCGTACCGTCATGACGCGCTCGGAGAAGAATGCCGCCGGGCTGACGCTCGCCGGGCTGCTCTCGAGCTCGTAACGGAATTCGCGGCCGCCGGGGAAAGACGTTTCCGCGGCGACGAGACCCTCGGCGCTCAGCACGTCGACTTCGCTGCGCGTCAACCGGAGTCGGATCGAATTGTCGAGGATCCTGAGTTTCACTGCCTGGCCGGATATCGAACGGGGCATGCATTTAAGCACGATTCGCCGCGACCCGTAAGACTTGCCCGGCCCCTCCGGGTAGACTCACGCCCTCGTGCTCAACGCTTCCTGCAACCGGAGAGATTGTTGATCGCCGATCCCTGGTTCTACGCGGCGGCAGTGCCGGCAGTGTTGCTGGTCGGTATGTCCAAGGGCGGCTTCGGCGGCGGCCTCGGCATGGTCGCGGTACCGCTGATGGCGCTCGTCATTTCGCCGATACAGGCGGCGGGTATCCTGTTGCCCGTGCTATGCCTGATGGACCTGCTCGCGATGTGGCAATACCGGGGCCGCTGGATCTGGCCGGAACTTCGCGTCCTGCTCCCGGCCTCCCTGATCGGTATCGTCGCCGGCGCACTGTCGTTCGGCTACCTGAGCGAGGACCTGATCCGCCTGATCGTCGGCGTCATCGCGCTGGCGTTCACGCTGCACTACCTACACAACAAGTGGCGATCGCCGAAAGTCGGCCTGCCCGATTTCCCGCGCGCCGTCGGCATGCTCGGCGGCGGCGTCGCCGGCTTCACGAGTTTCATCGCCCACGCCGGCGGCCCGCCGGTCAACATGTACCTGTTGCGCCGATCCCTCAACCGGACCCAGTTCGTGGGGACAACCGTGCTGTTTTTCGCGGTCGTCAATTACGTCAAGCTGATCCCGTATGCCTGGCTGGGCCAGTTCGACACGGCAAATCTGACCGACTCGCTCGTGCTCGCACCGTTCGCGCCCGTCGGTGTCGCGATCGGCGTCTGGCTGCACCGGCGCGTCTCGGACAGGCTGTTCTTCGGGGTCGTCTACGTGTTGCTGTTCTGCGTGGGCATCAAGTTGATCTACGACGGCTCGGGCGCGCTATAGGGACCCGCCCCGCCGCCCCGCATGACGAACGGTATCGTGCCGCGCGGGCGTCTCGCGGGCGCCTATTCGGCGGCGAGGACGTTCTCGGCCTGCGGGCCCTTCTGGCCCTGGGTAACTTCCATCGTGACTTTCTGACCCTCTTTCAGGGTCCGGAAACCTTCCATCTTGATGGCGCTGTGGTGCACGAAGACGTCCGGGCCACCCTCACGCTCGATGAACCCGAATCCTTTGTCATCGTTGAACCACTTGACGGTTCCTGTAACTCTCTCACCTGACATATCGACCTCTTGCAACTTGCGCCGACCGCCGACGCGTCCAAACTGCGCCTTCCCCGCGAACGGCCCCCCAATACTACCCGGAATCGCCACCGCAGGCACGCGGGCGGCACGGCCACTGTCGCAACTCGGAGACAGCACCTCGCACAGCGTGGGCGCATACGCATAAAAAAGGGGCGAGCATCCTGCCCGCCCCGTTCATGAGGTCTCGTCGGCATGTGGGGGTTAAGACGTTGGCCGGTGCGAGACCGTATTTCTAATCGCGTCAGCAAAGAACACTACTGGGTCCGAACCCGCCCGGATACTGGGGAAAATACCTAGG
>JBAUVS010000126.1:0-6494 GCA_049583345.1 Woeseiaceae bacterium | reverse complement strand
ATGCGGCCGGTCTTGTCGACCGTCATCACGCCGAACTGGCCCGCGGCTTCCTCGATCGGCACCTCCAGGCAGCAGATCGTCATGTCGGCCAGCTTTTCGGCATGCGCGGCGAGGAAGGGGCCGTAGTCCATCTTGTAAATGTGGTCGCCGGACAGGATCAGGACGAAGCGCGGGTCGTGGGTCCGGATGATGTCGAGGTTCTGGTACACGGCGTCCGCGGTGCCCCGGTACCATTCGCCGCCGACCCGCTGCGAGGCGGGCAGGATCTCGACGAATTCGTTCTCGCCGGCGCCGGCCTGGAGCCAGGCCCAGCCGTGGACCAGATGCCGGATCAGCGAATGTGCCTTGTACTGGGTCAGCACGCCGATGCGGCGGATGCCGGAATTGAGACAATTCGACAGCGGGAAATCGATAATCCGGTACTTGCCGCCGAAATACAGGGCCGGCTTGGCCCTCCAGGTCGTCAGCTCGAACAGCCGCGAGCCCTGTCCGCCCGCGAGGATTAGCGCAAGGGTCTCGCGCGTCAGGCGGCTGATAAAACGGGCTTCTTCGATGGGCTTCTGGTTGGGCATCACCCCGTAGTCTGCCAGACTTGCGCCAGATTGGGGCGAGATCGGGGAAGTTCGCGGCGCCGGGCCGCTAGGCGGTAGGCGTCAGCACGATGGGCGCCGGAACGAGTTCGCGCCCGCCTTCTTGCACGAGATCGGCGATGCCGGCGCAGAAGCGGTCCGTGAGGTCGCCGGCGTCGAGCCGCCAGCGCCAGTTGTTGCGGGAGGTGCCTGGCCGGTTGATCCGCGCCTCGGAACCGAGCCCGAGGTAGTCCTGCATCGGCGCGATCGCGAGCCGCGCGGGCGAGGCGAAGGCCAGCCGGATCATGTCGGTATGGATCGTCTGCGGCGAACCGCCGGTCGCATCGAGCACGACCCGGCGGGTCCGCTCGATCTCGGCCGGCGTGCGCAGATCGTCCGGGCTGCCCTCGAACCAGCCGACGGTCGTGTCGTTGTCGTGCGTTCCCGTGTAGCAGACGCAGTTGTCCTCGATGTCGTCGAGATCGAAATCTTCCTCCGCCGCGTCGAACTGCAGGACCACCATGCCCGGCAGCTGATGGCGCTCGCGCAGGCCGATGACTTCCGGCGTAATCACGCCGAGATCCTCGGCGACGATGGGCAGGTGGCCGAGCGCATCCTGCATCGCGTCGAAGATCGCGTCGCCCGGGCCGGGAACCCAGCTTCCCTCGCGTGCGGTGGACGACGATGCCGGGACCGACCAGTACGACTCGAAGCCGCGGAAGTGATCGATGCGCACGATGTCGGCGAGTTCGGCCGAGGCGCGGAGCCGGTCGATCCACCAGCGGTAGCCGTTGCGGGCGTGCACTTCCCAGGCATACAGCGGGTTGCCCCACAGCTGGCCGTCCTCGCTGAAGTAGTCGGGCGGTACGCCCGCGACGTGGCTCGGCCGGCCGTCCCGATCGATCTGCAGGATGCCGGGATTGGCCCAGGCGTCGGCGCTGTCGAGCGCGATGTAGATCGGCATGTCGCCGAACAGGCGCACGCCGGACGCATGGGCGTAGTCCTTGAATTCGCGCCACTGCTTGTGGAACAGGAACTGGATGACCTTGATCGCCTCGAGTTCGCCGCCGGCTGCGGACTCGAGCTTGCGCATCCGGGCGGGGTCGCGATGTACGTAGTGCGGCTCCCACTCGGGCCAGGGCCTTTCCCCGTGCTGCGTCTTGAGGATCCGGTACGTGGCGTAGTCGTGCAGCCAGCGTGCATCGTGGCGGTCGAGGAAGGCGTCGTATTCGCTCTTCAGCGTGCCCGGCGCCGCGGCGCCGAAGCGGCGCGCGGCGATGCCGAGCAGCGCGATCTTCAGCGGGATCAGGGCGCCGTAGTCGACCGAGTCCGCCGGCAGCGTCTCGAGCCGACGCACTTCGTCCGGTTGGAGAAGCCCGAGCTCGATCAGCCCGCACGTATCGATGAGGAGTTCGTTGCCCGCGAAGGTCGACAACGGCTGATACGGGGAATCGCCGTAGGCCGTCGGCCCGACGGGCAGGAATTGCCAGACGCCGAGCTGCATGCCGCGCATCGCATCCACGAAGCGCCGCGCCGCCGCGCCGATTTCACCGATGCCGTGTTTGCCTGGCAGTGATGTGATGTGCAGGCACACGCCGGCCTGGCGCCGGGATGGCAGCGTGTCCCCCTCTGACGATCGATCCATAAGTCGCGACAGCAATCCGGTTCGGGCGGAACGATATCCTGTTTCGGTACAGGGTATCGACATGTAAACGTATTCAAAGAATGAATACGTTTGCATTGCGTTGCCCCCGGTATGACCCCTCCATAAGATGCGGCAGAAGTACCAGAAAAGCATAGGGGGATTCACTGATGGTATCGAAGCAGCGCAAGTCGGCGCGCCGCGTCTCTGTAGAGACGGGATTAACGACGAATATCCGCCGTACCGCACTGTCGCTGGCTGTCGCCGCGGCGCTGCCGGGTGCGGCCTTCATGCCTGCCGCGGTGTATGCGCAGGACGACGATTCCGATTCCGCCGTTGTGGAAGAGATCGTCACCTACGGCAAGTTCCGGCGCAGCCTGGTCGACTCGATCTCGACCAAGCGCAACTCGACGAGCATCGTCGAGGCCATCTCGGCGGAAGACATCGGCAAGCTGCCCGACTCGAGCATCGCGGAGTCCCTGGCCCGCCTGCCCGGGCTCGCCGGTGAACGCGTCAACGGCCGCACCAGCGGCATCTCGGTGCGCGGCTTCAAGGAGGACTATACGGCCGTCACGATGAACGGCCGCGAGCTGCTCGGCATCGGCGACAACCGCGGCGTCGAGTACGACCTGTACCCCTCCGAGATCATCAGCGGCGTGGTCGTGTACAAGACGCCCGACGCATCGATGGTGCACCAGGGCATCGCGGGCATCGTCGACCTGCGCACCGTGCGCCCGCTGGACGCGGAGCCGTATCTCGTCGTCAACGCGAACTACGAACAGAACAACCTGAAATCGGCCAACCCGGACTACAAGGACAACGGTTACCGGGCCGCCGTGAGCTATTCCGACGTGTTCGCGGACGACACGATCGGTTTCGCACTGGCCGTCGCGACGACCGAGTCGCCGAGCCAGGAAGAACAGTTCCGGGGCTGGGGCTACGCGGACCTCAACCCGGCCAACGCGACGGCCGGGCCGGGTATCACGCTGGCCGGCGGCGAGAAGGTCCTCGGTGGCCAGGACTCGTTCGTGCGCTCCGCCGTGCTCAATCGCGACACGGCATCGGCGGTATTCCAGTATGCGCCGAGCGACGACCTCACCGTCACGCTGGACGCGCTGTACATCGATTTCAGCGAGGACAAAGCCTTCCGCGGTATCGAGGAAGGCGGCCCCGAATGGGGCGGCACCGCCTACACCGTCACGGGCCTCGAAGACGGCCTCGTCACTTCGGGTTACTACCAGGGCTTCCTGTCGGTGGTCCGCAACGACGGCGAGCGCAAGGACGGCAAGCTGAAGACCTTCGGCCTCAACGTCGACTGGGACGTCGCCGACGACTGGAAGCTGACGCTGGATGCCGCGCACAGCAAGACCGACAAGACCGTCACCAATATCGAGAGCTACTCGGGTGTCGGCCGTGCGGGACTCACGACGACGGCGCCGCCGACGCCCAGGTCCTGGGTCATGACGCCCAATGGCGCCGTCTACAGCCCGCACCCGACGCTGTCGCAGCCGGATCTGAGCGATTTCAATATCGTGAAGCTGGCGGGCTCGCAGGCCTGGGGCGGCGGCATGCAGAACCTGCCGCAGTACGCCGACACGACGGCCGCCGACGGCTCGACGATCGGTGCGTTCCAGGCACAGGACGGCTTCGTCAACGAACCGGTCTTCGACGAGAAGCTGACCACGCTCAAGCTGCAGGCCGAACGTCCGCTCGAATGGAGCATGTTCAGCAACGTGCAATTCGGCCTCTACTATTCGGATCGCAGCAAATCCAAAATCAACCACGGCTACTATCTGACCGCGCCGACCTGGCCGAACGATGGCCTGATACCCGAGCAGTATCGTCTCGGCACCACGAACGTAAACTTCATCGGGCTCGGCGACATCGTCGCGTACGACGGCCTCAAGATGTACTTCGACGGCTACTACGACGCCAGCGACGCGGGGATACTGCAGCCGGACCGCCTGGGCGACACGTATACGATCGACGAGACGCTGACGACGGGATTCGTGAAATTCGACTTCGACACCCAGATGGGCAATACGCCCGTCAGCGGCAACATCGGTGTGCAGATCGTCAACGCCGATCAGACCGGTTACGGCTACAACGCTTATGTCGACGACACGGGCTTCGTATCGAACGAGCCGATCAAGGACGGCGCCAGCTACACGAATGTGTTGCCGAGCCTGAACGTCAGCTTCGAAATCACGGATACCCAGATCGTCCGTTTTGCAGCGGCAAAGGTGCTTACCCGACCGCGCATGGATTACATGAAGCCGAACAACCAGATAAACTTCAACTTCAACTACGGCAACGTGTCGAATCCCAATCCGGCCGGCGGGCCGTGGAGCGCCAGCGCCGGCAATGCGACGCTGAAACCGCTGGAGGCCAACCAGTTCGACCTCGCGTACGAATGGTACTTCGCGGATGACGGCTTCGTGTCCCTGGGTGCGTTCTACAAGGATCTCGTGAACTGGCACGCCGACGGTTCGTTCATCGCCGACTTCACGCCTTACTACATCCCCGGCTACCATCAAGCACTGGATCCGAACACGGGAGCCGTCGTCACGCCGGCGACATTCGAGGGCATCGTCACGACCAAGGCCGATGGGCTCACGGGTTGGGTCGGGGGTTACGACCTGCAGGGCAACATCCCGTTCCACATCTTCTCGGAAGCGCTCGACGGCATCGGGCTGATCGCCTCGGCATCCTTCTACGACGGCAGTCTCGAAGGCGGCGTTCCGGTGCCGGGATTGTCCAAGGAGAGCTTCCAGTCGACGCTGTACTTCGAGAAGGGCGGCTTCCAGGCGCGCGTCTCGTGGATCAAGCGCGGCGCTTTCGCGACGGAGGAACCGGGGCTGAGCCTGGCGCTGACGCCGACGACGGACCAGGGTGCGGAACTGATCGATGCGCAGATCGGCTACGACTTCGGCCTCGGCGGCTTCGACAAGCTCGACGGCCTGTATGTTTCGCTGCAGGGTCAGAACCTGACCAACGAGGACACACTGCACACGAACGACGATTCGCGGGAAGTCACGAAGTGGCAGACTTTCGGCGCCAATTACCTGCTCAACGTCATCTACCGTTTCAAGTAGTCTTTTTGCGGTTCCTGCCTGCGACCCTGCCGGTTTCCCCCGACCGGCAGGGTTTTTCTTAACGGGTTACGCCGGCTGATATCATCCGTTCGATGAATGCCCCGATCCGGAAACTGGTCATCGTCGGCGGCGGCACGGCAGGCTGGATGTCGGCGGCGCTGCTGAAGCGTATCCTCGGCGATCGTCTCGACATCGAACTCGTCGAGTCGAAAGACATCGGCACGGTCGGCGTCGGCGAGGCGACCATCCCGCCGATACAGCACGTCAACAATGTCCTCGGCATCGACGAGGCGGAATTCCTGCGCGAGACGAAGTCGACGATCAAGCTGGCGATCCGTTTCGAGGGCTGGCGCGCCATCGGAGAGAAGTACTACCACACGTTCGGCGCACCCGGCCGCAGCCAGGCCTTCTGTCCTTTCTATCACTTCTGGGTGCGTGCGCGGCAGGCGGGGCACGAGTCGAGCCTGTGGGATTACGATCTGAATTACCTCTGCGTCGAGGCCGACAAGTTCGCCAGGCTGAAGGCGGACGACCCGGTCTGGGAGCTGCAGTACGCCTATCATTTCGACGCGTCGCTGTACGGGCAGTACTTGCGGCGCTACTGCGAGAAACTCGGTGTGCGGCGGACCGAAGGGCTCGTGGAGCGCGTCGACGTCGATCCGGAGAGCGGACACGTCACGACGCTGCATCTGAAGGACGGCCCGCAGGTCGACGGAGAATTCTTCGTCGACTGTTCGGGCGGCCGCGGCCTCCTGATCCAGCAGACGCTCGACACCGGCTACGAGGACTGGAGTCACTGGCTGCCCTGCAACCGCGCAATGGCGGTCCCGTCGGAACGTTTCGACCGGACGCTGCTGTTTACGCGCTCGATCGCGCATCCGGCCGGCTGGCAATGGCGCATCCCGCTGCAGCACCGCAACGGCAACGGCCTGGTATACAGCAGCAACTACTACAGCGACGACGAAGCCGCCGACATTCTCCTGAATAACCTGGAATCGAAGCCGATCGGCGAGCCGAAGATCATCCCGTTCCGCACCGGACGCGCGACCAGGCAATGGAACCGGAACGTTGTCGCGGTGGGCCTGTCGAGCGGCTTCCTGGAGCCGCTGGAGTCGACCAGCATCTACCTGATCCAGTCGGCCGTCGTGCGCCTGATCCACCTGTTCCCGCATGCCGGCATCACGGACG
>JBAUVS010000125.1:0-2442 GCA_049583345.1 Woeseiaceae bacterium | reverse complement strand
GATCTTGCGTTTCGTGGCCGCGCCGCTCACTGCGACGAAGTGCCAGGGCTGCAGGTTGGCGCCGCTCGGCGCCGTGCCCGCGGCGGCCAGCGCCGTCTCGATGATGTCGCGCGGCACGGGACGGTCGGCGAAGTCGCGCACGCTGCGACGCCGGCCGACGTCGGCATAGAATTCGCGCAGCCGCGCGCGCATCTCTTCGACCGGGTACTCCCGGTAGCCGGCGAGCGGGATCCGGGGCCGCGCGACCCGCGATTTGCCTTTGCGCAATCGATCGTTCATCGTCGCGTCCAAAGTGACAGACGCGGGTAGAAAGCGCAATGAAAGCCGTGTTCCTCGACTATGCAACGATGGGCCCCGGGCTCGACGTCGGACCCCTGTCACGGTTCTTCGCGGAATTCGAATGCTTTGACGTCACGGCACGCGGCGAAGTCGCCGAACGGATTCACGACGTGGAGTTCGTGTTTGCCAACAAGTCGCTGCTGAGAGCCGATGTCCTCGGTGCGGCCACGCGCCTGCGCATGATCGGGTTGACGGCCACCGGCACCGACAATGTCGACCTTGACGCGGCGCGAAGGCATGGCGTCGCGGTCTGCAACATACGCGCGTACTGCACGAGTTCCGTCGTCGAGCACGTCTTCGGCGTGCTCCTGATGCTGACGCACAGCCTCGCCCGCTACGGCGCGTCCGTGCGTGCCGGCGAGTGGCAACGTGCGCAGGACTTCTGCCTGCTCAGCCATCCGATCCGCGAATTGTCCGCGATGACTCTCGGCATCGTGGGTCACGGCGAACTCGGCCGCGGCGTCGCCGCGGTCGCGCAGGTATTCGGCATGCGCGTGCTCGTCGCGGCGCGGCCGGGCGCCGTGCCGACGGGCGTCGCAAGGGTGGCGTTCGACGACGTGCTCGCAGAAGCGGACGTGCTGTCCCTGCACTGCCCGCTGACCGACGAAACGCGCAAGCTCCTCGACGAGGACGCCATCGCCCGCATGAAGTCCGGCGCCTTCCTGATCAATACGGCCCGCGGCGGCCTGGTCGACTCGGCCGCGCTCGCGGCGGCGCTCGAGTGCGGCCACCTCGCCGGTGCGGCCGTCGACGTGTTGTCGAAGGAGCCGCCCGTGGACGGCGACCCGTTGCTGGACTATCGCGGTGACAACCTGATCGTGACGCCGCACATCGCCTGGGCGGGCAACGAGTCACGCCAGAACGCGATCGTCGAACTGGCCGCGAACGTTGAGGCGTTCCTCGCTGGACGGGAGCGCAATCGGGTCGTGTGACCCGTCAATCGGCCGTGCGCAGCACGGCGACCGGCGCCGAATTGACGGCGCTGCGCGCGGCCAGATAGCCGCTCGCGCAGACCACCGCGACGCCGGCCACGAGGCCCGCCACCCACAGCAACGGGTCGAATGCATAGGGCAGGTCGAACAGCCGGACAGCCAGCAGGGCCGCGAGGATCGATGCGCCGGCGGCAGCCAGCACGCCGGCCGCCAGCCCCAGCGCCGCGAACTCGGCCATGACGCCGGCGAACACCGTACGCTTTTGCGCGCCGAGCGCGCGCAACATGGCGCACTCGAATCGCCGCTCGTCGATCGTGGATTGCACCGCGGCGAACAGGACGGCCACACCGGCGGCGAGCGTGAATACGAACACGGCTTGTACGGCCAGGCTCGCCTTGTCGATGATGTCCCGTACCTGCGCCAGGACCGCGTCGAGGTCGATCACCGAGATACTCGGATGCGCGCGCACGATTTTGACGAGGACCGGTCTCTGGTCGTCCTCGATGTGCACACTCGCGATGTAGGTCGCCGGCAGGCCGTCGAGCGCACCCGGCGACAGCACGAGGAAGAAGTTCGGCTGGAAGGAGTCCCAGTTGATCCGGCGGATACTCGCGATGGTCATCGTGACTTCACGGCCGGCGACCTGGTAGGTCAGCCGGTCTCCGATCCCGAGTCCCGAGTCGTGCGCGACGTCCTCCTCGATCGACGCGAGCGGCGGCCCGTCGTAATCGGGCGGCCACCATTCGCCGGCGACGATCTCGTTGCTGTCGGAAAGTCTCGTCATCCAGGAAAGATTCGCTTCGCGTTTCGCGAACCAGTCACCGCCCGGCGTCGGGTATTCGCGGTCGTTCACCGCGACGCCGTTGATCGACGTCATTCGCGCCCGCACGAGCGGCACGAAATCGGGCACCGGGATGCCGGCATCCCGGTAGATCGCGGCGACGGATTCGATCTCGTCGGGCTGTATGTTGATCATGAAGTGATTCGGTGCATCGGAAGCGATGGTCTCGCGCCAGCCTGCGAGCAGATCGGTGCGGACGATCGTCAGCAGCAGCAACACCGTGAGGCCGAGCCCGAAGGCCACCACCTGGACCGCGCTGGCGCGCCCGCGACGGGCCACGTTCGCAAGGCCGTAGCGCCAGGCGACGCCCACCCTGGAGCGGCTGCGGCC